>JAJFMS010000016.1 GCA_020696885.1 Armatimonadota bacterium
CGGTCTTCGTATCCACGCAGTAGACGAAGTCATCGTCGGAGCCGAAGAAGAGGTACTCACCCACCACAACCGGGGAGGAGCGGATGGTGGCGGCTGTCCGGAACTGCCACGCCACCGTGCCGTCTGCGATGCTGTAAGCGGTCATGAAACCGGTAGCATCCGGCACGTAAACCAGCTCGCCGTTGGTGGCGGGGGTGGCGGTGATGGAGGGGATCTTCGGATCGTTGAGGTCGCCTTCCGGTGCGCGCCAGGCCAGCTCACCGGTCTCGAAGTCCACGGCATACATCCGGTTCTTCGATGGGAAGAGCACCAGGTCGCCAACGATCAGGGCGCCGCCCTTGTTGCCCACCTTCTCCGCGTAAACGCTGGTGGCGTGCTTCCAGAGCACACCCATGGGCGCCTGGATCTTCTCGGTAGTGACGAAGCTGTGCTCCGGGTTGCCGCCATACGCGGTCCAGTCGGCATGGGCCGGTGCAGCCATGAACAGAGCACCTGCAACGGTCAAAAGCGAGGTCCGCAGGTTAGGTCGAGCCATGGGACGTTCTCCAGGTCTGGTACGCGGCAAGAAGTGCGACAGCGCCACGTGTTACCGCCTACACGTTCACCGCCGGACAGCGGAGGGCCTCCCCGCTGCCCATTATTACGACTCTAGTCGGTCGAAAGTGCCCGGCTGGCAGCCCCGTAGAGCTGTGCGCCGCGACCGGCGATCCACGATGCAACGAGGCCCGAAATGAATAGCCTGGCTACCGCGACGCCGAAGCGGACGCCGTCGGTGATCTCCAGCTTCCTGGGCTGCTCGGGGATAAGCTGCCCGAGCTGGTTGGTCCAGACGAACACGAGGATGAGTAGACCGATGCCGCCGGCGAAGACGGCCAGACCGATTCCGCGGCCTACCCAATCCGGTCCACGTGCGCCTTCCCGTACCATTCGGAGCCTTTCCTCAGAGCCGCCGAGCACGAGATGCGTGCCTATCCGGCCGTGGGGGGTGAGTTCCGACATTATACACGCAAGGCGGACGGGCTCGCAAACAGCGCCGCCACGCAGCATCGTGGGCTTTTCCACTTCTATACTTCAGACTGCGCAGCCCGCAGAAATGTTTCCGCCGGGCGGAAAGAATGTGTGGGACCCGGCTTTCGAGCTCCGGCCGGATCGGCGGAGGTCCGTACGGTTTGGTCGTCGCGCGCCGGGCGGCGAGGGGCACGGCGATTCCAGAGGCCGTAAGGAAAGCACCGTCATGGCGAGACCTGTCCCGGGGAGCGCAGCGGTTTCGGGGCGCTTTTTGCCTTGTGTCGCTCCCGGTCCTGGTCGCCGTGATCGAAGGGCCGCACGAGGCGGCTGCCTGCGGTTTGCTGGCACAACCCCCGTGAGCTAATTGCGACGGTAAATGCGGACCGTGGGCATGTAGTAGCGCCAGTCGTGCGGGGGGATCCCACGGCGCCACCAGGTGAACCCCGCCAGTGAGGGGCGGGGGCGGAACTCCCGCTCGATGTGGTAGCTGCCGGACATGGCGGCGAGGAGGTCCAGCCGCCCGTCCTGGAACGCGGGGTTCGCGCGGCGGACGCGCTCCGGATCCTCATACTCGTAGTCGGAGATGACCACCCACTCCGGACGATGCTGCTCCAGCTTGACTACGGAGAGCGCGCCTTCCGGGACCCGTAGTTCGGCGGTGATCACCGAGCGCGGCGCGAGGATCCGGAACCGCGGCAGTTGGGTGATGTCGGGCCGCGAGCGTCCCATGGCGAGCTCGAGGTCCCAGATGGGCGGCCCGCCGTAGGGCTGGGCATACTTCACGGCGCCGGCAGTCGGGTCGATCGGCGGGGTGTAGGTCCAGGCGTCCGAAGCGAGCGCCACGGTTTCGGTGGGCTGCGCGCGGCCGTTGAGGTACTCCGCCGCCAGGTCCCGGGCGTCCGGTCCGGAGATCACCCCCAGGTGAGCGATGGTGGAGGCGAGCGCGGCGCCCGCGGCGACGCCGGCGGCGGCCCCATACCACTTACGGCGCCGGGTGGCGAGCCCTTCGTCCACCAGCCGCCCGGCGAGGATCACCAGGGGCGGAACAAGCGGCGTGACGTAACGCACGAACTTCCGCTGCGCCGGCACCAGCAGCAGGAAGAACGGCAGGATGAAGAGCCAGAGGTAGACGTCTTGCAGGCGCCGGCGCACCAGCGATAGCCCGAGGCCGGCCAGCGCGAGGAGGTAGAGCGGCCACTCCAGCCCGATGGGCAGGGAGATTCCGAGGTGGTAGAGCAGCGCGGCCGGCGTGGCCTCGAAGACCAGCCCCTGTCCCTCGGCGTTCCGCCCCATTTCGTACGCGACATCCCTGATGAAGCGTTCCTGCTGGAGGATGGCGCCGGGGGTCGAGAGGAGAAATGCCACCGGGAGAGCAACCACCGCTCCCACAGCGGCCCCGATTGCGGCGCGCCGGGAGGCTCCGGACTGCTGCCAGAGCTGCCAGAGCGGGACGAGGAGCGACAGCACCACCGGGACGGTGTTGTACTTGGTGCCGACGGCCAGCCCTGCTACGAACGCCGCGGCCACAATGCAGCGCGCGGAGCGCTTCGGATCGGCTGCGTTCAGGGCCGCGGCTCCGATTGCCAGGGCCAGGGTGGAGAGGCAGGTCGACGGTACGTCCACCGTGAGGTAGTGCCCCAACAGTACCTGGATGGGCACGACGGCCAGGAACCCCGCGGCCAGCCAGCCGGTGCGCGGCCCGAACAGCCGGCGCCCCAACGCGTAGGTGGCCACCACTGCTCCAGCGCCCAGGAGCACCGTCAGCCAGCGCCCCACGAGCAGCAGGTGGGCGAAGTCCCCCACCCACTGCGGGAACGGCTCGCCGCGGGGCACGGTCCCCCACCCTGCCAGCGGCGCGGCGATGTCGTAGACCCAGCGGGTGAGGAGGATGGAGAAGGAGCCGTAGTTGTAGAAGCTCGGCGTGAAGTCCGCCCAGAGCGGGTTGACGCTGCAGATCGCGTGCAGCAGGACCGATTCGTCCGGATGGTAGGGGTAGAAACGCGCTGCGCTCGGGAGCCCCCACCCCAGGCCCCAGGCCCGCAGCAGCACGGAGAGCACCACCAGGCCGAGAAGCCCGGCGGCGGTGGCGAGCAGCGGCGCCTTCTTCGCGGGGCCGGGTTCGGTGGTCACAGGAGGAGCCGCATTGTAGTTACTGACCCGAGCATTGACTACTAAACTGCAGGAGTGCTGGAGAACTGGAGTAACGGAGTAGCAGGTACCATTACTCCAGTTCTCCACTACTCCACTACTCCGTTATTCCGTCCTCGCTAGCGGTTGCTGCTCCGATCAGTGGCGAGTGCCGGAGTGTTGGTCACGCAATTCGGCGATGGCGTCCATGATCCGGCGGGCGGCAGCTTCATACTCCTGCCGACCGGGTTTCGCGCCTTCGGGCGCTTCGAACCGCAGCGGGGGGCCATAGGCCACGAAGATCCGTCCCAGCCCAGGCCGTCCCTGCTTCGGAAGGATGCGGTCCGTGCCTGAGATCCAGGCGGGGATCACCGGCGCGCCGCTCCGGTAAGCAATCATTCCTACGCCGATCTCGGGCTCCCGCAGTTCCCCGGTCTTGCTCCGGGTGCCCTCCGGGAACATCACCAGGCCCCCGCCTTGCTGGAGCTGATCGAACGCGTGCTTCACGGCGGCGCGGTCCGCACTGCCGCGCTTGATCGGGAAGGCGTTGAGCTGCCGGTAGAACCAGCCGATGAGGGGATTCCGAAACAGCTCCTCCTTGGCCATGTACACCGCCGGGCGCCAGAACCCGGTGCCCACCACCGGAGGATCCAGGCTGCTGATGTGATTGCTGGCCACGATGAAGGAGCCGGTGCGGGGGACGTACTCCCGACCCACCACCCGGCGCCGGAACAGGACCCCGAAGATTACCTGGCAGAGCAGCCAGACAATGCGGTAGATCATCCGCGCTCCCGCTGGCGTACGAGCTGCTCGAGCTGCTCGACTACCTGCTCAACGGTGTGGCCGTCCGTCACGAGCTCCACGGCGTCGTCCGCCTTCCGCAGCGGTGAGTGCTCGCGCTCCATGTCACGCCGGTCTCGCTCGGCCACTTCCGTCCGCACCTGTTCGTCGTCGGCTGCTTCCCCGCGAGCTCGGAGCTCCTCCGTGCGGCGGCGAGCCCGCTCCTCAACGGAGGCCGTGAGGAACACCTTGGCGCGCGCGTGTGGGAAGACCACGGAGCCGATGTCCCGCCCCTCCATCACCACCCCGCCTTGCTGCGCCAGCTCTCGCTGCTTGGTCACCAGCGCCTCGCGCACTCCGGGCCACCGGCTGACTTCGGAGGAGCCGCGGTCGATCTCCGGCGTCCGGATCTGCGTGGAGACGTCTTCACCCCCCACCACCACGCGGGGGCGGCCTTCTCCGGGCTCGAAGCGTAGGTCGAGATCGAGCGCGACCCGGGCCAGGGCCTCAGGATCGTCCCAGGAAGTATCCGCCCGGCGAGCTACCAAAGCTACCGAGCGATACATCGCGCCGGTATCGATGTAGACGTAGCCCAGTCGTTCGGCCAGCATCCTGGCGACCGTGCTCTTACCGGACCCGGCCGGGCCGTCGATGGCCACGATGGGCCGGTCTTGCTCTTCCTGCATGGCGAAATCGCTCCGAGCCGCTCACTTACTACACCGGGAGGTCCGGCGAGGACTGCACCGTTCCACGATATCATAGCGTCTGCTCACCGCGCAGCAGCCGATCGAGAGCGGCGGCGGGAGGAGTTGCTTTCCAGCGGGAGCAACCATTGAGCAGCCTTAGCTCCCGACCGTGAGGCTCACTGAAGCGCCGCACCCATGATCGATAAGTCCCCGTCGCAGAAGATCACGAGAGAACCTGTCTGGAAGCGCCGTGAATTCGTGATCGCCGTGGCGACCGTGCTCCTGGGGCTGCTGATCGGGGCGTTCCGTCCGGACTTCCTGAAGCCGGCCAACCTCGCGGACATCGTGCTGAACAGCGCGATCACGGCCGTGGTGGCCGCGGGGATGACGGCGTTGATCGTGGCCGCGGAGATCGATATCTCCGTGGGGGCGATCCTGGCGGTCTGCACCGTGGTGGTGGCCATGCTCGCCCGCGGCTCGGCCGCGATCCCACTCCAGATTCTCGGCGGCGTCGCGATGGGAGCCGCGCTGGGAGCCGTGAACGGCGTCCTCACCGCGGGCCTGCGAATCCCTTCCATCGTGGCCACGCTGGCTACCCTGGGCGCCATCCGCGGCGTGCTGGTGCTGGTAACGCACGGGGATACGCTGGCGGTGCCGGACCCGCTGACCACCCTCGGCAGCACGCCGATCCTGGGGCTTACGGTTCCGGTCTGGGTCTCGGCGCTCATCTGCGCGGGGATGGGGCTCTACCTGGCCCGCACCCGCCTGGGACGGCACCACTACGCGGTGGGCAGCAACCCGCGCTCGGCGGAGCTTTCCGGCATCCCGGTGCGGTGGGTCACCTTCCGCAGCTTCGTGCTGCTGGGGGCGCTCACCGGCGCCGCGGCGTTTCTCTTCGTGCTCCGGTACACGCCGATCGCGCCGAAGCCGATCCCGGGCTTCGAGCTGGAAGTGATCACGGCGGTGGTGGTGGGTGGCACGGACATCTTCGGGGGACGCGGCACGGTGCTCGGCAGCGTGCTGGCGGTGCTGTTGCTGAAGACCATCGACCTGGCGCTGCAGTTCTTCGGCGGATCCATGCCCTGGCTCCGGAGCGAGGTGCAGCCCGCCGTGCAGGGCCTGCTGATCCTCGCCGCCGTGCTCTATGACAGCCTTAGTCGCCGCTCGGAGGCCTGAGGGGATTGAGCTCCCGTAAGTGCCTCCGACCGGCGTTTGTTGAACGGTAACCTGCTTCGGGAACAGCGCTCCCTGCTGTCCAGGTGCCGAGATCGAACGCGCCATCCAACCCAATGGATACCCGGCGCTGGCTACGGCGTTCTCGCGTTAGCGCTTCCGGCGAGGCTCGGGCCAGTTGATCGGCACGAGGGTGGGACCCAGGATCAGGTTGTGCTCGTCTTCGTCGTCCACGTTGTGGCGGAAGTGGGCGGCGTACCAGACCACGAGGTCTTGCTTTTTGACGCTCTCCTGTTTGACCACGAACTGCTGGAGGTCTGTGATTGCGCCGTCAATCATGTGGAGCGGAATCTCGTGGAGCGGCCCGTCGTCCAACTCCGTCTTCCGGTAGCGCATCACATATTGATCGTGCCCAGAGAACTCGTCGCCGTAGTCGTCCTGCTCGCCGGGGATGATCTCGTAGCCGATCTCCTTGTTCTGGTGCAGCACCCGCCAGCGCGTCTCCGCTTCGGGCGTCCGCTGTCGCGAGGTCTCCTTCAGGATCGGCGTCCAGACCTCGCCGATCCGCTCCTCGATCCGGTTCGACTTGCCGAGGACGTCGAAGTCCAGGCGCCAGTAGGCGTGGTGGTGGTGGACGTTGCAGACGCAGGAGCTGTCCGTCCCGCCGAAGCGGAAGGTGGGGCGGATCCGGCCGTCGGGGTAGAAGCGCCACTCCGGGATGTACCGGTACCAGCCGGCCCAGCACTGGGCGACGAGGGCCAGGGAGCCGTCGTCCGCCTCGTACACGGCCACGCCGGTGAAGTTACCGCCGTCCAGCCCGCTCTCGAACACCGTCTTCGGCGGCTCCGTGCACCAGCGGAAACCAGGGGCGCCCGGGATGTCCATGCCGTTGGCCTGGAAGCACCACTCGTCGTAGAGCCAGTCCCGGAACGGCCCACAGAGGTCGTCGTCGTACTGGACGTTCAAGATCGGGACGTGGGCCTGCTTCAGCACCGTCTGGCCCATGTACTTCACGTTGCGCAGTTCGATTCCGGAGCCGTTGCGTCCCGAGCTAAGCGCCGGCCGGATCGCCTGGAACTTCCAGACCGGGTTGGTGGCCGGCCACTCGATGGTGACGGTGCCGGCTGTGCCGCGGCGGGGGACCTGGCACTGGGCGGTAACGGCCCCGCAAATCCGGGCGAGGGCGAGGGAAGCCTCGGGCTGCACCGGGTTGGGCGCGGCCTCCTGGCGGACCAGGTTAACCGCCACGATCCGGTTGAACTGGCGCGGCTTGGAGGCAAGGCCCACGTAGAGGGTGCGCTCCACCGGCTCATCGCCCTTCGGCAGCAGGAGCGGCGGCATCGGGCGGTAGGTAACGACGTGCCCCGCCTCCAGCAGCGAACCCCACACCGGGCTCCGGCGTACCAGCTCCACGGCCTCGTCCCACTCCTCCGGTGAAGGGAGCGGCTGGGACGTGTCGATGTCCACCTGGTGCCCACCCTTGCCGCCGAGCATGCCCCGCACGCGCACGGTGCGGTTGCGGGTGTAGTCGTAATACACCGCCTCCTGCTCCCGGCAGTGGTCCCGTTCGCCGTCCTTATCCAGCTCGTCCTCACTCCGGACGTAGAGCAGGCGAGAGCGGACGCCGGAAAGCGCGCGGCGCAGGCCGGCGTCGCGGTTCGAGGACTGCGCGAACGCCTCCGCGCTGACGGTGGGATGGGGCTCCCCCACCAGGAACCGTGCCCCGTGCTCAGTAATCAGTCCGTCCAAGACTTCCCCCAATCGTTCGTTCGATCCGTGCTGACTCCCAACGGAAGCCGGAAGGGTGATGTGCCGCCTTAGGAGATACAGCTTCCGGTCGCTTAGCTCACCGGTGCTGCGGGGAGCGAGGCGCCGGCCAGTTGATTGGCGCCAGCGTGGGGCCCAGCGCGCGGTCGTGTTCGTCATCGTCGTCCGGCCGGTGCCGGAAGTGTGCAGCATACCAGACCACCAGGTCCTGCTTCCGCAGGCTCTCCTGCTTGGTCAGGAGCTTCGCCAGATCCGCCTGGGCGCCCGCCGTGACCTCGCGATGCCCGTCGTCTAGCTCCGTCTTCCGGTAACGCAACGCGAACTGATCGTGTCCGGAGAACTCGTCACCGTAGTCGTCATGCTCGCCGGGGATGATCTCGTAGCCGATTTCTTGCTTCTGGTGCATGACGCGCCAGCGCGTCTCCGTGTCCGGAGTGCGCAGCCGGGAGGTCTCGTGGAGCAGCGGCACCCATGCCCCGTCGACCCGCTCCTCGATCCGGTTGCTCTTGGTGATGATGTCGAAGTCCAGCCGCCAGTAGGCGTGGTGATGGTGGACGTTGCAGACGCAGGAGTTGTCTGTGCCGCCAAACCGGAACAGCGGCCGGATCCGGCCGTCCGGGTAGAATCGCCACTCCGAGATGTACCGGTACCAGCCCGCCCAGCATTGGGAGACCAGCGCCAGAGAGCCGTCGTCGGCTTCGTAGACCGCTACGCCGATAAAGTTCCCGCCGTCGACGCCACTCTCGAAGATGGTTTGCGGCGGC
Source organism: Armatimonadota bacterium (assembly GCA_020696885.1). The sequence goes on from JAJFMS010000016.1 coordinate 8,306, forward strand.
TCGGTGCACCAGCGGAACCCGGGGGCGCCGGGAATGTCGGTTCCGACGGCGTGGAAGCAGGTCTCGTCATATAGCCAGTCCCGGTACGGCCCGCAGAGGTCGCCGTCGTACTTGACGTTCAGGATCGGCACATGGGCCTGCTTCAGGACCACCTGCCCGTGGTACCTGACGTTCCGCAGCTCGATACCGGAGCAGTTGGTGCCGGAGCTGGCGGATGGGCGGAGCGCCTGAAACTTCCAGACCGGGTTGGCCGCCGGCCACTCGATGGTGACCTTACCGGGCGTGCCGCGGCGCGGGCGCAAACATGGGATCTCTTCCACCCCGCAGATCTGTTCGGCTGCCAGCGAGGCACGGGGGGTCACCGGCTCCGGGCTCACTTCCTGGCGCACCATGTTGACCGCGACGATCCGGTTGAACCGGCGCGGCTTGGAGAGCAGGCCCACGTAGAGGGTGCGCTCCACTGGTTCGTCCCCTTCCGGCTCCAGCACCGGGGGCATCGGCGAGTAGGGCCGGACGTGCCCGGCTTGCAGCAGCGGTCCCCAGGCGGCGCTCTGGCGGACCAGGTCCACCGCGTCTTCGAACTCATCCGGGGACGGCACCGGCTGCGCATAGGAGTTATCCACCTGGTGCGCGCCCCTGCCGCCGAGGTTGCCCCGCACGTGCACGGCGCGGTTGCGGGTGTAGTCGTAGTAGACGGCCTCGCACTCCCGGCAATGCTCCCGGTCGCTGTCCTTATCCAGCTCATCGTCGGTGCGGACATACAGCAGGCGCGAGCGCGAGCCAGCGAGGGCGCGGCGCACGCCGGGATCTCGCTGCGTCGACTGCGCAAACGCCTCCGTGCTGACCGTAGGATGGGGTTCGCCCGCCAGGAACCGCGCCCCGTGTTCGGTAACTAATCCGCCCAAAGCCCCTCCTGCCGCCGGCTCCCAGGTCCCACTGCCTTAGTGTTACCCGATGCAGCCGATCCGGCGCGCCTTTTCCTGCCGGTTCGGCGCGCGATACACTCTCCTGACGCCGCAACCGTGCGCCGCCAGTAGAGTCTGCAGCTATGGAACGCTATCGCATCACCCGGACCGACGCCAGCGGAGTCGAACAGACCTGGGTGCTCCTGCCGGACCGCCCTTCCGCCATCATGCAGGCGCAAGAACAGGCGCGGACCGCGAAGACCACCCGCATTCGCGTTTACCAGGAGCAGACCGGCGCCGAACCGGAACTGGTGCTGGACCTGAACCACCGCTAGCTCGGGGACGGGATCCTTGAGGTTAGGAGGCCTGCATGGCTTGTAGGGGCGTGTTCTTCGCGATCACCACCGAGGTGGCGGACCGGCTGCTGGCAGCCGCCACGGATACGGAGGTGCTGTCCATCGTCCAGGAAGAGATCGAAGAACGGTGGGACCAGGATTGGCTAGCGGAGATGGACAAGTCCTGGGATGCGATGCACCGGTGCCTGACCGATGGGACGCTCAGTTTCGAAGGGCTCACCCCGCTCCACCGGTGCGTGCTGGGTGGCCGCCAACTCTACGGCGGCGAGGATTACATCATCTCCTACGTCACCGCCGAGGAAGTACGGGAGATCGCTAAATCGATCGGATCGCTGGACGAGGCGTGGCTGCGACGCCAGTATTTCCGGATCGATCCGGTCGATTACGAGATGCCGACCTGTGCGGAAGACTGCGAGTACACGTGGGATTACTTCCAGGAGATGCAGGCGCTCTACCAGAGGGCGGCCGCGGCGAACCGCGCCGTTATCTTCACGGTCGATCAGTAGCGCCGCGCACGTCAGGGGTACGGCGACAGCGTCAGTATACGGATCCCCGGCGCTCCGAACATCACGGGAACGTCGGACTCGCCATCCGGGAGTGTCGTCTCGCCGGAGGGGGTAAGTCCTGAATCGGTGACGCTGCGAAACTCCACGCGGGTGGCGCCTTTCCAGGGTAGGTTCGCCAGCCGGAGGGGCAGTCCAGGCACGGGCACCGGGCAGGCGACCAGCACCTTGGCTCTGGCCCGGTCTGCCGATAGGCCGGCCGCAGCCGCGCACCGTCCGGGACTGGCTCCCGAAACCGTGACCGGCGCAAGGCTCGATACCTCTCGCAGCGCCCGGAGGGCGTGGTACACCGCCAGCGGCTCTCCGTGCTCCGAGAAGAGGCCGAAGCCGCCGAGCTCGCCGTGGAAGAGGCAGCTCACTTCGATCGGGGCCGATTGGAGCTCCAGCAGGGCCGACGCCAGGAACGCGGCCCCCTCTGCCCCACCCATCCGCTCGTAGAAGCGGCGGCGGTCCCGGGGGGTGGCGGTCCGGCTAAGCGCGTCCCACTTTCCGTCCGGCAGATAGTTCCACTCGTTCAGGTGGCTCTGGGTCTTCTCGAACCCGGCCGCGTTCAGGAGACGCCGCACCTCGCCTGCACGCCTGGTCAGCTCCGTGGAAGCCGCGGTGTAGCAGTGCCAGGAGAAGAAGTCGAGCGGCAGCCTCCGCTCGCGGCAATGCGCCAGGAAGTCGCGGGGGAAGGCCGGTAGTTGCAGCCCGTTCGGCGCCAGCTCGCCGGTGTTCCCCAGGCCGGGACCGCCAATCAGCAGCTTCGGATAGGCCTCTTTGATGGCGGTTGCGGCGGCCGCGTACAGCTTGAAGTAGTCCGCATCCGTGCCGCTCCACATGGCGGGCCGGTTGTCCGGCTCGTTCCAGATCTCCCAGCACCGGATCGGGTAGCGGTAGCCGTTGGCCCACCCGTCCGTGTAGTGCCGGACGATGCCGAGCGCGATCCGCGCCCAATGGGTCGGATCGGCAGGCGGATGGACGAACCGCCGCACGGTGGTGTGCTCGATGCTCTCCCCGAGCCGGTAGACCAGTTCCGCGCCGGTCCTCAGCGCCGCCGCGAGGTATTCGTCGGTGAGCCGGAAGTCGTAGCTTTCGGCGCGGTCCGGGTCCGCGGCCGGGTTCGGGAACACGGTGTGGATATCCACTACGTCCGGATTCGGCCAGTGGCAATCGTGGAGCCGGATGTGGGGCGGCGCCAGCTCGCGGAGCGGCGCCGTCACGTCGATGAGGCCACCGGCGCTCAGGGTGCCTTTGTTGATGCCGTGGAGCGGTCTCAGCGGCTTCGCGGGCTGGGCGAAGTCGACCGAAAGCACCGGCTCGTTCTGGAGCTGGGAGGCTGCGGGTCGCGCAGCTCCAGCGGCCAAGAGGCTGCCGGCCCCGGCGCTCAACAGTTTCCTGCGGGTAAACGACATCCCCGCCGCGCCTGCCCGTTCATCCGGCATCTGCCCCTCCCCCCGTCGATGGTTACCCCGTGGCGTTCACCATTGACGGGGCCGCCTTCGCAACCTGAGGTCAGGTTGGCAGTCCGGGGAGGTCCGCCCAGGACTCTGCCTGTAGACTGGCATTGAGCCACTCTTCGAGGCGGGGCAGGCTTTGCTCGGCTTCAATGCTCTGCAGCGTGGCAGAACTCGGTTCACCCAGGCGCCGTCGGCCGATCAACAGGAGCGATCGCCGGGTCCCCGCGAGCTGGCCTTCTTCGCGGCCTTCTTCGCGGCCCCGCTCCAGGCCGCGTTCCATGCCCTCTTCGAGGATCATCTGATAGGTGTCGGATTCTCTCATCACAGGTAGCCCTCGGAACAATTGTGCCACGCTTTGGCGCGGATAGCGCAGGCCCAGCAATACGAACGTGTCCGCCCAGAGATCCTTGCGGATCTCCGGCGAAGCTTCCTCACCCATCCGTAACTCCATTTGGCGGAGGACCTCCGGCAGCCGGTCCGCGGCCGCATCGGTGATCGGGGCCAGGGGCAGGGTGGCCAGCGAGCCGGTGAGTACCGTTTCCAGATCCAGCTCCCAGGCCCGCAGCACCTGATATTGGAAGAGGTGGATCTGCCCGCTCTGGGGGACGATCACCCGGTATTCGCCGGTCAGGCTCGGATGGTCCGCTTCCGGGCGCATCACCAGGAACACGGAATGGACCGGTACCAGGTGCCGGCGGTGATGGGTGCTGTTGTAGTGCATCCCACGCACCTGAATGCTGGCGTCCCAGGAAGCGAAGGCTTCGAAGTGAACGACCAGGGGCACGGCGCCGGAGATGAGGACCACCTTGTCCGCGGCTCCGGAGACCGTGGAGATGTCGGAATCCACGATCAGCGCCTCTCCAGACAAAGATCCGAGCGCGAGCCGGACCCACCCGGCAGGATCGCGCTCGAGCAGGTCTTTGAAGACCGAGTCGTAGGGCTTGGACATGCTGCTGATCTTTCGCGCAGCCTCTGGTGAATCCTATGGCGTAACCGCGAGGGCACGGCCGAGGCGGTCGTGGCAATTGGCGTGGGGGCAGCCGATTGGGCCTGCCCCGGCTGGCCCAAGCGGAGGGACTGCGCACGCCGTTCCACGTCCGGACAAACTCTCTAGCCCGAACGGCTTGCGGGGGGAGCGACCGGCAGCGCCGCCGGGCTCTCTGCACGGTGGAGGAAGCGCAGCGCGTGCTCTGCGGTCAGGGCGGGATGGGTGAACTGCGCGGCGTGGGCTGCGCCGCCAATCTGGGCGTACGCCCCGCGCGACAGCGTTTCCGCGAGGTCCTTGGCCACATGCTCCGGGATAATGGCATCTCGCTCGCCCTGGAGCACGAGCGCTGGGAACGATACCTGCCGGGCGTGGACGAACGCATCGTCCGCCTGCATCTCCCGCACCGTACGCAGGTAGCGCCGCGGGCCCATCCGCCAGAACACCGTCTGCAGCAGCTGGTTGTAGGCGAACGGCTCCCGCGTGGAATCCCGGAGCAGCCCCACGAAGTTGCGGAAGGCCGACACGTGCCGGGCGCCGGTGGTGGGACCGAGAAGCACCAGCCGCCGCACAGACTCGGGGTGACGGTGGGCAAGGGTGAGGGCGATCTGCCCGCCCATCGAGTGCCCCATCACGTCAGCCCGCGGGAGCTCGAGCTGTTCCA
>JAJFMS010000681.1 GCA_020696885.1 Armatimonadota bacterium
ATGTCCAGCGTTCGAGCCTCCCGCGCGAGGGGAACCAGGCCTGTCCCTTGAACCTGAGCATGTTGCCGGTGGGGTCCGCCGAATGCAGCACGAGACGCGGGATTACGACTTCGTGGTGGTGGGCGGGGGGATGGCCGGGGTCTGCGCCGCGGTGGCGGCCTCCCGGCGCGGCCTGCGCGTGGCGCTGGTGCATGATCGCCCGGTGCTGGGCGGCAACGGCAGCAAGGAGATCCGCGTCTGCCTGCAAGGCGCCAACGGCGGCCGGAACAACCGGTACTTCCGGGAGACCGGCTTCCTGGAAGAGCTGCGGCTGGAGAACCTCTACCGCAACCCGCTGGGCAACGCGGAGCTGTGGGACGCCGTGCTCCTGGAGGCGGTGCACACCCAGGACAACCTGGACTTGTACCTGGACACCACCGTCACCGAGCTGGAGAAGGAAACCCCGACCACGGTGCGTTCGGTGGGCGCCTTTACGCTGGCCGCGGAGCGGCGCTGGACCTTCCGCGCGCCGCTCTTCGCGGACTGCACCGGAGACGGCGCCGTGGCGTTTCTGGCCGGCGCCGAGCTCCGCAGTGGCCGCGAGGCGGAGAGTGAGTTCGGGGAGTCGCTGGCGCCGGTCCGAGCGGAGCCGTATACGCTGGGGAGCAGCATCCTGTTCGCGCTGAAGGACGCGGGCCGCCCGGTGCCGTTCGTGGCGCCGAAGTGGGCGCACCGGTTCACGGACGAAGCCCCTCGGTACTGGCGGCACCGCGTGCCGGGGAGCGGCCAGGAGCTCTACTGGCTGGAGTGGGGCGGCGAGCTGGACCCGACCCGGGACCACGAAGGTCTCCAGTTTGAGCACCTCAAGATCGTCTACGGCGTGTGCGACCACCTGAAGAACGGCCCCGAGCACGCCGCAGAGCTGGCGCACTACACGCTGGACTGGGTGGGCGCGCTCTCCGGAAGGCGCGAGTCCCGGCGGTTCCTCGGTGACTATGTCCTCACCCAGCAAGACCTCCTGGAGAGCACCCAGTTCGAGGACGCGATCGCCATCGGCGGCTGGCCGATCGACCACCATCCCTCGCGCGGCCTCTTCGCGCCGGAGCCGCCCGGCCACCGGTTCCAGCTTCCCGGGATCTACAACATCCCCTACCGCTGCCTCTACAGCCGGAACGTCCGCAACCTGCTCCTCGCTGGCCGGAACATCAGCGCCACCCACCTCGCGCAGTGCAGCACGCGCGTGATGCTCACGTGCGGCCAGATGGGCGAAGCGATCGGCGCCGCGGCGTTCCACTGCCTCTACCAGCAGTGCCTGCCGGCGGACCTCACCGGCGAGGGGCTCCGCGCGCTGCAGCAAGACCTGCTCAAGTCCGATCACTACATCCACGGGCTCCGGAACGAGGACCCGCGGGACCTGGCCCGCGCCGCGCAGGTGACCGAGTCCACCTCCGCGGAGGCCGCCCTGGAGCAGGTAGACGGCGAGCTGCCCCTGGACCGTCCCCGCGCGCTGATGCTCCCGCTGGCCGGGAAGCTGGAGAACATCTGCCTCCACCTCCGCTGCGAGGCGGCCACTACGGTACGCTACGTGCTGTGCGGTCCGGACGAGCGGGGGAACTTCATCCCGGGCGACCGCCTGGCAAGCAGCCACGTGGAGGTCTCCGTGGCACCGGAGGGAGAGTGGACCGAGTTCCCGGTACCACTGGACGATGCGGAGCCGGGGTTCTACTGGCTGCTGCTGGACGCCGCCCCCGGCGTGCGGATCTCCACCACGGAGACGCGCCTGGTGGGCGTGCTCAGCTACGAGTACGAGGAAGGCTGGGAGCGGCATCCCGGGCCCTGGCGGTTCGACCGGCCCCAGCAGAACCCGTTCTCCCCGTGGCGGAAGCTGGAGGTCAACTACTGCTTCCGCACGGACGCCTGGATCCCCGCCTTCTATGGCGGCGACCAGGTGACCAACGGCTACGCGCGAGCCCACCGCGGTCCCAACCTCTGGGTGAGCGCCCCCAGCGACTTCCTGCTGCCGGAGTGGCTGGAGCTGCGCTGGGAGCAGCCCCGGGAAGTGGGCACCGTCTACCTCTACTTCAACACCGACCTGGACCGGGATCTCCGCAACCTCTGGGAGCCGTACGACTTCCGCACCATTCCGGAGTGCGCGCGCCACTACCGGCTCCTCGCCTGGACCGGCACCGGCTGGAAGCTCCTGGTGGAGGAGAAGGAGAACTATCACCGCCGGCGCGTGCACCGCTTCCCCGCCACCCGGACCACGCGGCTGCGCCTGGAAGTCTGCGCCACCCACGGCGACCCCCGCGCCCAGGTCTACGAACTGCGAGTCTACGGACCGGAGGGGTAGCAAAGGTGGAGTGGTGGGTGCCCATTACTCCAATACTCCTCTACTCCAACACTCCTGAGATTCTAAAGCTCACGTTGCTGCTCCTGCTGCCTGGCGGGAAACCGGAAGTGGCCGGCGATGCGGTCCATGTCCAGCACGTCCTCCTCGCGAGCACCGCCGATGTTGTGGATGACCAGCGGCAGCCCGCGCGGCCCGCGCCGGTCCGAGACCACGCCGCAGTGCCACGGCGCCTTCTCGTCGCCCCAGTACACCAAGTCACCGGCCTTCCAGGAGTCGACGGCCGCCCCCGAGGTCCCGCGTGGGAGCGCCAGCCCATGCCGGCGAAGGAAGACCACGTGGTTCGCGGCTCGCCGGTGGTCGATGCTGGGGTCCGGCTTCCGCAGCCCGTACTTCTTCGGGTAGAGCTCGAACCGCCGGCGCATGTCTTCGTGCATCAGCTTCTGGAGGTCGTAGCCGGAGCGCCGCAACGCGCGGACCAGCACGTCCGTGCAGGCGCCCCGATCCGCGGGGACGTCGCCGCCCGGGTAGGAGAGCCGCTGGTAGCTGGCGTCGTACCGCACCCCGCGCGCCACCTCCTCGCGAGCCCCGGCCACGATCTTGTTCGACAGCGCGGCGCGTGGGCCGGGGGGCACCGGATCTCGCACCGGGGGCAGCGGCATCCGGCCCGTCCCCAGCTCGGCCGCCGCTATGAGGACAACGCCCGCCGCCAGCAGGATCCCCAGCCGCACCCGATTGCTCGCTCGTTTCATCGCACCACTCCCGTACGTCGCACCACGGCCGCGCGATACTTCAACGGAGCGGCGCGGCTTACCGGTTCGAATGCGGCGGCGCGGGGAGTTGGCGGGCAGAATTGCTCGAGAAGCTGAAAGCAGTCTTGAGCCGGGCGAGCGACCGACCCTACGTGCCGGTCCGGCCGATCTGTCTTTCCGATCCTCTCCCGGTGCTTGAAGACCGCTTGGATCGCCAAGCGGCTCGGGCTGACGCCGTCTGCGGTCTGAGCACGCACGGGCTACCGCCGCTATCCGGTGGGCAGCCGTTCGATCTCCTGGAGGAGCTGGCAGTCGTGCTGGTACTGCTTCTCTCGCCGCTCGTAGGAGGCGCTGGTCTTCTGGCATACCAGCGTGAACGGCCTGCCCTTTCGCTCCGTTTCGTGCGTGCAGTCGCACTGGTGGCGCTCGATCTGGGTGTGCAGGTGCCTCCGGCGATCCTGGTTCAGGGGAAACCGCGCCAGTGGCGTGCCGGGGTCCGCCAGGAAGCGGGACAGGGCCTGGCAATCCGGGCACTTGCAAGCTAGCTCCGCAGCACGGCGCCAGTCTGCCGGCGGCACCACCGGCTCGGCCG
>JAJFMS010000682.1 GCA_020696885.1 Armatimonadota bacterium
AGCGCGGTCCCGATGCTGGTCCACAGTGCTCCCAGCACCCGCCGCGACGAGCTCCGCTTCGGTATCACCGGCTTTTCCAGCACGTCGGTTGCCACGCTCTTCTCCCGCTCTCTCATCGATGCGCTCTCGTTACAGCATACCGGTATCCCGGGGGTTGCGGGACACGATCACCCCTGCGTAAACCGACGCAGAGGTTCCCGCCAACGACAGATCGTCAACGTACACGAAACGGCTCCCAGCCGTTGCGTGCGATGGCCCTGCGCCCTGACGGTGGGCGACTGGTCACGGGGGACGATTGGGTGATGAGGTTGTGGGACGGTCGCACCGCCTGCTTCACCCCGGACGGCTGAGCGGTACCTACCTGCCGCCCGGCGCGAGGAGCAAGTCGTGAGGAGGGTAACCACCGAGCGCCACTACAAGACAACCCCAGGTCGGCTTGCTGGGGAGATCAACGGCAGCACTGGTCCGCATCGGACATGAATGGACCATTCTCGCGTCCTCACCAGGAAGGCGCGGCCCTCCCCCTCATGACAGATCCGGCTTTGCCGGGTAGAATGGAGGAGAAGCATCAAGATTTCATCCGTACCGCATTACCGACTCGGAAGCCCGGGCTCGCCTCGCTAGTGCCATCCTGGCACGGCAGGCGGGCTTTTTCGGCTTTCTGGTCTCCAGATGTGAGTTACAGGTGCTTCGAAAGGAACTGAATCCATGTCTAAAGACAAGAAAACCGCCTATGCCGAGAAGCAGCGGATGGCAGTAGTGACCTCCGACGCCCGATCGCTCACCCCCATCACCGCTAGCGGCCCTTCGGCCGGTCCAGCCAAGAAGGCCAAGGGCAAGAAGCAGTCTCGCGGCAAGTAGCCGGTGCTGCGGCGAACGGCGTCCCCACGGAGGGCGCCGTTGGTCGGGCTTCCGGCCTACCGCAGCGGCGCCACGTGTGCGCTCTCGCGGCAGCGGCTCGCCGAACCCCCTTTCCACAACATGAACGGACGCGGTCGCGTACCCCATCCCGGGTGCGCGATGAAGCCACGACTGGCCCGCCTCGCTCCTCTCGCTACCCCGCGCCTTCCCTGGCGGGCTAAGCTCGCTCCCCGGAAGGCATCGTGAATATTGATCTAGTACTCCTCGCTGCCGGCGCCGCCGCCCTGGCGGTCGTCGCGGCCGAGCCACCTGGCCCGGCTCCGGATGAGCTGCGGCCGTCCAGCGAGCTCCTCAGCCGCGATCAGCTCCTGGAGCTCGTGCGCTCCCTGGCCGGGCAGCACCTGGCCATTCCGCTGAAGCGGTCCGGGCTGCCGCTCCTCACCCGCCTCCGCGCCAGCGGGAAGGCGCTCCAGCGGGCTTATCGCGAGGTGGCGGGAGCTGCGGAGCGCCGGGAGCCGCTGGCTCCGGCCGCAGAGTGGCTGCTGGACAACTTCCACATCGTGGAAGAGCAGCTCGCCGAGACCCGCCGCCACCTGCCGCGCCAGTACTACGCGGACCTGCTGAAGCTGGATGGGGGACCCTACGCCGGCTTCCCGCGGGTGTACGCCCTGGCGTGTGAGATCGTGGCTCATTCGGATGGCGCGCTCGACGCGAACGCCCTACGCGACTACGTGCTGGAGTATCAGAAGCAGGTGCCGCTGCAGATCGGGGAGCTGTGGGCGGTCCCGATCATGCTCCGCGTGAGCCTCCTGGAGAGCCTCGCTGCGCTCGTGGCCCCGCTCGAAGGCGGGCGACAGGCACGCCTGGAGGCGGATAGCTGGGCCGAGCGCCTGGTACACGCGGCGGCGGACCGGCCTGCCGAAGTCACCGTGCTGCTGGGGGAGCTGGCTCGCCGGCGGGCGAAGCTCACCGGCACGCACGTGGTGCGCCTGCTCCAGCGCCTGCGCGGACGCGGCCCGGCCATGGCCCCGGTGCTGGACTGGCTCGCGGCCCGCGTGGAAGAGCGGACGGACTACGCGGTTGACGATTACGTCCGGCTGGAGACGCACTCCCAGGCCACGGACCAGGTGTCGATCAGCAACACCATCTCCAGCTTCCGCCTGCTCGAGCAGATCCCGTGGGAAGAGTTCTTCGAAGCCACCAGCGTGGTGGAGCGGGAGCTGCGGGAAGACCCGACCTACGCCGGATCGGACTTCCCCACGCGCGATGCTTGCCGGCACGTGGTGGAGCGGATCGCGCGGCGCGCGAAGGTGGTCGAGACGGACGTGGCGGCGGCGGCTGTGCAGCTCGCCCGGAGACCGGTGACCGACACGACAGCGCCGGACCCGCGCTCCACCTGCGCCCCGTACGACCTGCTGGACGATGGCCTCCGCGAGCTGGAGGGCCGGTTCCGTTACTCCGCGTCACTGCCGGAGGGGGTGGAGCGGCTCGTCAAGCGGTTCCCGACCTTCTTCTACCTGGGAGGTATCGGCGCCCTCACGGTGGTGCTGGTTGCCCTGGCGGTCGCCTATGCGGCCTCCGCCGGCGCCGGCCCGGGGATGCTGCTGCTTACCGCACTCGTGGGGCTGCTGCCGGCCAGCGACCTGGCCGTGGCGACGGCCAACTGGCTCGTGACGCGCCGGCTGTCACCGCGCGTGCTCGCCAAGCGCGACCTGCGGAGCGGGATCCCGGACGCCTGCCGCACCCTCGTGGCGGTGCCCTCCCTCCTCACGAGCACCGGAGGCGTGGAAGAGCTGCTGGAGCGCCTGGAGATCCACTACCTGGCGAACCCGGATGCGAACCTCCGCTTCGCGCTGCTCACCGATTTCACGGACGCGGGCCACGAAACGGAGCCCGGTGATCAGGCGCTGCTGGCGGTGGCGGTACAGGGCGTGCTCCGGCTCAACGCGCGTTATGAGAAGCCCGAGTTGCCCGGCCCGTTCTTGCTGCTGCATCGCCGGCGGGGCTGGAACGCCGCGCAAGGCTGCTGGATGGGCTGGGAGCGGAAGCGCGGCAAGCTGGTAGAGCTCAACCGGTGGCTGCGAGGCGATCGGGAGACGTCCTTCACCGTCACCATCGGCGATCTCCCCTCGCTGGGGAACGTGCGGTACGTCCTCTGCCTGGACTCCGACACGCGCCTCCCGCCGGATGCCGCCGCTCGCCTGGTGGGAGCGCTCTCGCACCCGCTGAACCAGGCCGTCATCAATCCCGCCCTGCGGCGGGTAGTCAAGGGTCACGGCATCCTGCAGCCGCGGGTCAGCATCACGCTCACCAGCGCGGCTCGCTCCCTCTTCACCCGCGTGTTCTCCGGTAACGCCGGGGTCGATCCGTACACCACCGCCGTCTCCGACGTCTACCAGGACCTGTTCGGGGAAGGCGTCTTCTGCGGCAAGGGCCTCTACGACGTCGACGCCTTCCAGGCGGTGCTGGAGGGCCGGATTGCCGAGAACACGCTCCTCAGCCACGACCTCTTCGAAGGCTCCTTCGCTCGCTGCGGGCTGGCCACCGACGTCGAGCTGTTCGACGACTACCCGCTGCGCTACGACTCCTGCACCGCGCGCCAGCATCGCTGGATCCGCGGGGACTGGCAGCTCCTCCGGTGGCTGCTGCCCCGGGTGCGGCAGGAAGACGGTCGGTCGGTTCCCAACCCGCTTTCCGCCATCGCCCGGTGGAAGATGTTCGACAACCTCCGGCGCAGCCTGATTGCGCCCGGGCTACTGGTGCTCCTCGCGGCAGGATGGCTGGTCCTGCCCGGATCGGAGCTGGTG
>JAJFMS010000683.1 GCA_020696885.1 Armatimonadota bacterium
CTCGTTGCTTGCGAGCTTCACCTTCCGGAACTCGACGCCGGTTACACCCTGCATGCCGTAGTGCTTCGCCAGCCGCTCGTTCACGAACGTGTAGTCCGCGTCGATGAACTCCCTGATGCTGCGGTCTTCCCGCACGATGCCTTCGAAGAACCGCTGGGTCTCTTCCAGCATCGACTTGCGGAGGTCCTCATTCCAACCCGGGAACCGCTTCGGGTCCGGGCTGAACGTGGCGAGCGTCCGCAGGGTGAGCCACTGCTCTCCGAAGTTCTCTACCAGGGCGCGGGCCTTGGGGTCCTTCAGCATCCGGTTGACCTGGAGGGCGGTCACCTTGGGATTGGTCAGCTTACCGGAAGCCGCCAGAGCGAACAGCTCGTCGTCCGGCATCGTGCTCCAGAGGAAGTACGAGAGGCGGGTGGCGAGCTCCCAGCCGGTGAGCGGGCGGATGGCGGTGGGCTTGGTGGGATCCGCGTCCAGCTCGATGCGGAACAGGAAGTGCGGGGAGACGAGCACCGCCTGCACCGCAAGCTGCATGCCTCGCTCGAAGCTCTCGCCTTCCTTCTCGGCCAGGCCGACGTAGCTGACCAGCCGGTCGATCTCGGCCTTGGTGGGTGGGCGGCGGAAGGCCCGCTTTGCAAAGGCGGTCAGGTTGGTCCGGGCGCAGGTGGTGGTGTGCTTCTGTCCCGGCTTGCACCCGCAAACGAACAGGTGCTTGTGCGAATCTGGTACCTTGGTGGGATCGGTCTCGATCGGCCCCGCCACTTCCAGGTAGTCGACGCCGAGATTCCGATCGCGGTTCTTCGGATCGCTGGCCTTCTGATCGTAGAAGTCGTTGGTGAAGTAGGCGGAGAAGCGGTGCTTGCCCGCGGGAACGGTGGTCCGGAATTCGTAGACCTGCGGGTTGTTCTCCAGCGCCTGCACGTCGATGAGCTTCAGCTCATTCCGATCCAGCCGCAGGGACATCTTGGCCGGCTCGGTGCCCGCTGGCTGCTGGAAGGCGCGGGCGCGCAGGATGTACTCGCCGGCCCGCGGGAACGCGTAAACCACGCTCACCTCGCCGGACGACACCAGCAGGCGATCGACAGTCCGGTTGACGCCTTCGCCGCCGGTTTCGGTGGCCTTCTCGCCTTCGAACCGGACGCCCGCCCCGCTCTGATCCTCGGGGGCCGCGATGGCGCGCTTGGCCAGCTTGTCGGCCGCCGCCATGTACTTCTCCATGAGCAGCGGCGAGATCGTGAGCACGTCTCCGATGTTGTCGAACCCATAGCCTACGTCGTCAGACGGGAAGTCATCCGCCGGGCGGAGGTCCACGCGGAGCAGGTCCCGGACCGTGTTGTTGTATTCGGCCCGGTTCAGGCGGCGCATGGTGACGCGGCCCGGATCGCGGATGTCGCAGTCCAGCTTGGCGAACTTCGCGTCGATGAACGACGCCACGAAGGCGCGCTCGGCTCCGGTCGGCTGCGGGAGGCCCTTCGGCGGCATGTGGCTGGTGCGCAGGCTATGCGCGATCCGCTCGAACAGATCCCGCTTCTGGATCAGGTCCGTTTCGGCCTTGAAGCCGTGGATGGCGATGCCCGCCATCTCCTTGCCCGGTCCGTGACAGCTGCCGCAGTACTTATCCAGCACCGGCGCCACGTTCTTGACCAGCGTGGTCTGCGGCGGCCGCGCGGGAGCCTTGGCGGCCGGGCGGGAAGAGCGTTTGGCGCGCGCGGGAGCCGCGACCGCGGAGTGTCCAAGCCAGGTCCCAACACCCAGCAGTGGGACCAACAAAGCAGAGCGCAACCGCATGCGTGAACACTCCTGAACGGAACCAGCCCGAGAGAACTGCGAGGAGAAATCCCCACAGGGTCATGATACCAGTCCGACGGGCTGTCGATTGTGGTGAAACAGTGAAGGTGGAGACAAGGCGGTGCCAAGCAGCCCGCGGGCCAACAGCACCTCCTGATCTATACGTCCCAAGGTCGGCAGAAGTACGCCGCCTTTTGCACGAATGAGGCCGTTCATTCACCCGCGGTGCAGCAGCGACCTACAGATGAACCTGGAACTACGCGAATTGGGAACCTGGAGAATGCCTGCGCTTCGCCAACTGAGTGTTGGGAGGCGTTGCACGTTGCGTGCTGCGACGCGGGGTTGTTGGTACGATGCGTGTGCCTCCGGCCGGGCAGCCGTGGGAGACTCCGGTATGCTGAATTAGCGAGTTACCTGACGGACACTCGTGACGACGCCTGGCATCGCCTTCCTGGAGGGCCGCCTCCCGTGCCGCTGCGTGTTGACCCTTCCTCTCCTCCGGCTGCCCCGCCAGTGCTGAACAACGAGCCGCCGCCCGTTCGCCGGGCGCGGAAGCCGCGGTCGCGCGGGGTGCTGATCGCGGCTTCCGTCACGCTGGCGTTGGTGGTTCCGGTGGTGATGGCCGCGGCGTACTGGCGGTACGTGAACCTGGTGCCGCCATTCACCCCTTCCTTCCCGTCTCCTCCCACCCCGAACGGCTACGACGAAGCCGCGCGAGCCCTCCAGGGTTTCCAGGCTCCCGACCTCGTACGCGAGGAGAAGTGGCGTAACGCCCCGGTCTCTCAACTGGCGCTGGTGGTGGCGCGCACCGCTCCCTACGCTGCGGCAATCCGCCGATCGTTCCTGATGGACTGGCAGGAGCCCTCACCACTCGCCGCAGCGGAACTGGTCCCCGAGAGCCGCTTCTATGAGATCGCCCGGTGCTTCCTGGCCGAGGGCCGGCGCGAATGGCTGCAGGGCAACCCGGAAGGGGCGCTCCGCTGCTGCGTGGACGCGCTGGACCTCAGCGGCCGCGTCTCCAGCCAGAGCTCGCAGGACCTGGCGATGCAAGATGCGCAGCGGTACGTGGCCGCCGCACCGCTGCGCGGCCTCTCTGCGCAGTTGAAGCGGGTGCGCCGGATTCGCCTGGCGTGGCCGCGCGGCGCCGAGCTGCTGGAGGTCAACCGGCAGGCGACGCTCTCGCGGATGACGACCACGCTCCAGGAGTTCTCCGCCAAGAGCCTGGTGGACCAGCTCGACGAAAGTAATCAGACCGGTGGCTCCGGCATCCTCCCGTTCAGCTCCATGATCCCGGCAGGACCGGTCTCTCGCCTGGCGAGCCACGATTGGGAAACCTGGAAGAGCGTGCTCACCCCACGCGCCTACTCCATTCGGGTGCTGGACCGCCATTACCAGGCGATGATCCTCCGGGCCGGCTCTCCGATCCGAGACGGCTATAACCGGGGAACGCTGCCGGATCGCTGGGCGGAACGGCTGAGTGGCGCCCAGATGGGTGGCTACCGGTGGGAGTGGCCGCGCCACAACCTGGCCCTGATGGAGACCGCGATGGCCGTCCGGCTGTTCCGGCTGCAGCAGGGCCGCAACCCCACCAGCGTGCAGGAGCTGGTGCCGGACCTGCTGCCGGCAGTCCCCCTCGATGTCTGGGAGCAGCCGGTAGTCGTCCGGCTGCGGAACGGGCGCCCGGTCATCTACAGTATCGCCCGCGACGGCGTGGACAACGGGGGCAAGGCGGCCGAGCCGTCCACCTTCATCGAGAAGGGGAACGGCGACGCCGTCTGGGGCAAGCTCTGTGCGTCGGACTGGCCGAAGCCGAAGCGCCAATCGCGGTGACCCCAACCTGACATTGCGTCAGGGAGAGGCCGCACTTATCATAGTATTAG
>JAJFMS010000684.1 GCA_020696885.1 Armatimonadota bacterium
ATTCCGCACATGATACGGAGACCGTCGTCAGATGCTCTCACCTGGTGAGTGAAGGCGCTATTGATAGTTTGCAATCGCCGGCTCAACGGCCCGTGCGATCCGGATGGGTGTGGCTACCGTCCCAGGGCGACGGTGCCGAAAGAATGCGCACGCGGCTCCATCGCCAGCGCCGGCAGCACCGAGTCCGCCAGGTGCTCGATGATCGCAGCTACCGCTCCCTGCCGTTTGCTCCCGCGCGCCTGCACGATCTTGCACTCCGCAAACGTGGGCGGCAGCGCGCGGCGCTGGGCTTCCGCGATCACGCTCTCGAAGAGGCCGGGGGCGGCGGAGAACAGCTCGCCGTGCACAAACAGGTGCGACGGGTTGAACAGGTTGATGACGGCTGCCAGCCCCACCGCCAGGTACCGGCAGGCCCGCTGGAGCTCTTCGGTGAGGACCGGATTTCCGGCGCGGATCAGCTCGATCGCCTCCGGGATCCCCACTTTTCGACCCAGCCGCTGCGAGACCGCGTAGGCCAGGGCCGCGTCGCAGGCCACGGTCTCCAGGCAGCCGTTGTTGCCGCAGCCGCAGCGGCGGCCGTCCGCGTCCACGGTGATGTGCCCCACCTCACCAGCGAGCCCGCTGTGACCGGTAAGCAGCCGCCCGCCGGACATCACCCCGAGGCCCACGCCGGTGCCCACGTCCAGCATCGCGAAATCATCCATCCCGCGCGCGTCCCCGTAATACCGCTCGGCCAGGCAGAGCGCGTGGGACTCCTGGACCAGCACGCAGGGAAGCTCCAACCGGGCCTGGAGGTCGAGGCCGGGAGAGCGGCCGTCCGTAATCGGCAGGTTCGGAGACAGCACCCCGCGCTGCTCCCGGTAGTCGATCAGCCCGGGCAGGCAGATCCCCATCCCGAGGGTGGCGACGCCGTGCCGGTCGAGCAGCCGCTCCGCCTGCGCGGCGGCCACTTCGATCAACTCCTGGTAAGAGCCGGGGGTGGCGAACTGCACCGAGCGGTCTTCATGCAGCCGGCCGTCGAGACCGGCCGGCGCGATCCGGCAGTGGTCCGCGTCGAACACCAGCCCTAGCACCTGCGCGGTGCTGCTGGCGAGACGGAGCTTCTTCGCCGGCCGGCCGCGGGTGCCTTCGGCCGAGTCCGCCTCTTCGAGCAGGCCGGCCCGCAGGAGCGACTCGACCGCTTTAGAAGCCGTGGGGGCGCTGATCCCGGAGTGGCGCGCCACCTCCGCGCGCGACATCGGCCCGCGCGACTGGATCGCGCGTAGGACCTGGCGCTCATTGATCTTGCTGAGCAGCGCGGGTTGGATAACGGAAGGCTGCGTCAACGATCTCTCCGCACGGGTGTCGGGGTGGGGAAGGGGTTACTGAATTGAGTGTAGCGGGAAGGCAGAGGTTGGTCAACGGCATTTATTAAAGGTCGTTAACTAATATCTGCAACGAGAGCAGGCGCGGTCCGACTTCGGCCTAGCACGCTTGGCCGAGGGAAAGCCGTGTGCCGAACGGGGCGGACCTCCGTGTCCGCCGGGCCGGAGAGTCCCCCTCCGCCGCAGCGGGCGGTCCGAGCCCGTGAACTAATCCGGGAAGGACCGGCCTGGCCGCAAAGCTAACGCGTGTGAAGTAGGGAAGGGTGCGCCCGAGCGGAGGCCGGCTGATGGCAGTGGTGGTGCTGGAGTTGGACGAAGAGTTCCAGGTAGCGATTGCCCGAGCGCTGGTGGAAGCGCCCCAGTCCGCGTTGATCGCGGTGGCGGACCCGAACAGCCGGGAAGGCCACATCGCGGCGGCCGACAGCTACGCGGAGGGGATGGAGTACGCCCAGGAGTACATCGACCGCGGCTGGCGCGCGCTGGTCTGGGAAGTGCCGCTCAACCGTAGGAATGGGCGCTGAGGGTGTTGGGAAGGAGTAGTGGAGTGATGGAGTGATGGAGTATTGGGGGGAAATGCGGCCGAACAGCCGCACCAGTCCCCCTACTCCATCACCCCACTACTCCATCACTCCCCTTTTTGGTGGGAGTTACCATGTTCGACCTGAGCGGGCAGACGGCGATTGTTACGGGAGGCAGCCGCGGGCTGGGTCGCGAGATGGCGACGGCCCTCGCGGAGCAGGGGGCGGACCTGGTGCTCTGCAGCCGCGGCGAGGCCGAGGTGAAGGAGACTGCCGCGGCGATCGCCGCGGCAACCGGGCGGCGGGTGCTGGGGCTGGCCGCGGATGTCACCTGCTCCGCCGAGATTCGGAGCCTGGTGGACACGGCCCTGGAGACGTTCGGCCGGGTGGACATCCTGGTCAACAACGCGGGCGCGGGGCTCCGGAAGCCGCTGCTGGACCTGACCGAAGAGGAGTGGAGCCGGATCGTGCGCGTCTGCCTGGACGGCCCGTTCCTGGTAGCGCGGGAGGTGGCGCCCCACATGCTGCGCGCCGGGTTCGGGCGCATCATCAACATCTCGTCGTCGCTCGGCGCGATTGCCCTGCCGGAGCGGGGGCCTTACTGCGCCGCCAAGGGCGGGCTGCTGCAGTTGACCAAGGTGATGGCGCTGGAGTGGGCGTCCGGCGGGGTGACCGTCAACGCGATCTGCCCGGGACCGTTCCGCACCCCCTATAACCTGCGGCTGGAAGAGAACCCGGCGCTCTACGAATCGTACCTGAACCTGATCCCGCAGCACCGTTGGGGTGAGCTCTCCGAGATCCGCGGGGCCGCCGTGTTTCTCGCCAGCCGGGAGTCCAGCTTCATCACCGGGACGGCGCTCTACGTGGACGGCGGCTGGACCTCGCATGCCGGCATCCCGCTGGCTGGAGCTACGGATCCGCAGTGAGGTGCGAACTGCGAGGTGCGAACCGGTGGGTGTTGGTGGGAACGGCTGAGCCTGCAACATTGGTGTGCCGGGACTGCTGCGATGCTCCTGCGGATCAGGTAGCCGGCGTAGAGGCGGTAACCCGGTGGAAAATGGCAGTGGCAAACTGGGAGCCATTCTTCCGGTTCCACCGGCAGACGAGCTCACCCGCTGCATTACGGGAGAGGGCGAGCCTCCATTCCTTACGACCGCCCTTAGGGCCGACGTAAGCCTCGTGGAAGACGAACGGAACGTTCGAAGCGATGAGGTCGCCGGAGCCCACACCCAGCTTCTGCTCGTAACGTGTGCTTCCTCCGGTGCCGCGGAGTTCGATAGTTCCCGGATACGAAGTCCTGCGAGAGGTGTCGTCGATCGTTCCCGACCAGGTGCCGTGGTATTCCTCTGGAATGAACATGGTCTCTCCTGGATGGTGCGGTGTGTCGGGCTCCGCCCACTTCCATTGCGGACCGGCGTTCAACCCAGTGGGCGGGCGAGCTCCGGGTCCCGCTCTTCGAAGAGGGAGAGGAAGAGCTGCCCCAGCGCCGGATCGAACTGCGTCCCCAGGTTGTCCCGGATCACTTCCTGGGCATCCAGCGGATTCAGAGCGGGCCGGTAGGCGCGGTTGGCGGTGAGCGCCTCGTACGCGTCGGCGAGGCTGATTACCCGGGAGAACTCCGGGATCGCCGCGCCGAGCAGGTTGTCCGGATAACCACGACCGTCCATGCGCTCGTGGTGATGTCGCACGATGGTGGCCACTTCGGAGAGCGGGCCAACCTCCGAGACGATCTCCGCGCTGCGCGCCGGATGCTGCTTCAGCACCTCCCACTCCGCGGACGTG
>JAJFMS010000685.1 GCA_020696885.1 Armatimonadota bacterium
CGTAATGGTCTGCCGGCAGGGTTGCCCCACGTTCGACGTTAGGGCTCCCAGCGAGGGTCCACGCACCCGCCAGTCGCTTGGAGACGGGGAGGGAGCGGGGGGGGGTGGTGCAGCCACGGGGACGCTGGGCTGTAGTGTCGTCCGTCCTGGCCTGACGGTCGGGGCGGATGCACGTGGATTAATCGGCTGCACGGGCGCCCAAGAGTATCCTGCTGGTGTGATGTTGCTTGGTGCGGAGAACCCGGACGGGGTGGACGTCTGCGGCGCGAAGAGCCCCTACGGTGTGGTCGTATTCGGCACAGGGAAGCTGGACGGCTTGGCCACCCCATGCCGAACGGGAGGAAGTGGGCCGGCCGGTGCGGCGGAGGCCCGACTTCCGGCCCTCGTGCCAACCAGGAAGCTACCAACGCTGGCGGCTACGAAGGCAGCACCTACACCCAATGGTTCGAGTCCAGTCTTTGCACCTCCCGGCGCGGCGCTCGGATCTCAATTCGTAAGGCGTCGATCTGTTCCGCTACCTCTGGCTGAGGACTGCCGGGCATCGTACCCGATAAAGAACGTCGCCAGTGCAGCCGCCAGATAACCGAACACCGCGAAGACCTAGAGGGCCTGACAGAAGCAACGCCCTCGCGCTTTGACGGTACGGTCCATGTCCGCGATAGTACCGCGTTCAATTCTTTCGATCGAGCGCCAGCAAAGTTGCTATCCCCAACAGTAGCCATACCGTTCCAAGCACCCAGCTGCCGAGCACATCCGTCAGGTAGTGCCTGCCGAGATAGATGCGCGAGGAGCCCATCAAAATGGGCCAAGCGCTTGCGGCGACCACCATTAGCCAGCGCCCCTTGTTTGCGGCTGACGGCCACAGGATGAGCCAGAGTGTTCCCGCGAGAATCACCGCAGAGAGAGTGTGGCCACTCGGAAAACTGTCGAAGTGAGAGCCATGCGTGAGGTCCGGGCGGGCACGGAGCGCAAACGTCTTGAAGATCGTCTCGATCCCGAGCACGCCGAGGTTGGCGGAGAGGAAGAACCGGAGGGAGCGGGCATGCCGTAACAGGACCAGGCTAACGGCGATGAGAGGAATCCAGATCAGGGCGAGGTCCTCCCCGCCCGCATTCGAGATCGCCCGCATGAAGCTGCGCAGCGATTGATCGCCCCGGTGGTAGACCAGGTGCACGAAGGAGCGATCCAGGCTCGCTATCTGCGGTAGCCGGACGAGATAGGCCAGGGCCAGGAAGGCGCACAATGGGGCCAGTCCCAGGAATACCAACCGTACGGAGGAGGGCCGGTGGGCCTTCAGCCGGCGGCATATCTCGCTGCCGAAGGCTCCCACGCCATCGGTCCGCCCCGCCGCATGGCTGCGGCGGGGCTAGACCGGGCTAGACCGTGTCGTGCGAGAGAACCACGGATCCATGCTGGACTCCCTGTAGGGACTGGCGGACCATTAGTCTTCCGCAAAGAGATACGCGTTGAGCCGCTCCCGCAGCCGGCCCCGGGCACGATGGAGACGGGCCTTCACGGCCGGAATCGTCAGGCCAGTCCGCTCGGCGGTTTCCGCGGCGGAATACTGCTCGATATCCCGCAGGCGCAGCACGGTCTGCTCCGGTTCCGGCAGCTCGGCTACCGCCGCGCGGATCATGCGCCGCATCTCCGCCTGCAGGGCACTCTGCTCCGGCGTGGGCGTGGAGGCGGGCGGCGTCCGGTCCCGGTGACCCGCCTCCTCCCTCGCCTCTTCTTCCAGGGAGACGGACGGCAGCTCCACGCGTTCCCGGCGGCGGAAGCAGAGGTTGGTGGCAATTCGCCCGAGCCAGCTCACAAAAGAAGAGCGGCCCTCGAACTGGCCGAGGCGAGCGTAGGCACGCGCAAACGCCTCGGAGGCGACCTCTTCCGCGTCCTGCGGGTGATGGCACGCCCGAACCATCAGCCGGTAGAGGTAGCTCTGGTACTGCCGCACCAGGTGGTCGAACGCCGCGCTGTCACCATGCTGCGCGGCGTGAATGAGCGCCTGCTCCCTCGAGGGTTCTAAAGGCGTCTTGGTAGCCGTCATGGGATCCGCAACTCCGCAGCTGGCAAACTTCCGGGCTCGAGCTCATTCCCGCTCCCGGCGTCCTGCCTCTCACCGTTAGCTTACCCGCTCCGGCATCGTCGGATCGCTAACCCGTTTGAGCCGCATGAATCCTTTCTGGATCGCGGCGTATCCATCCGAATAGATGGGCTCACCTGGTGCAGGCAGAGGGAGATCGGGGATTGGAAATGAAGACACAAAGCTGTTCGGTGGCGGAGGCCAGACAACGATTGGACCGGGGCGACTGCGCGGTGCTGGACGTGCGCGAGTACCCGGAGTATACCGAGGCGCACCTGGAGGGCAGCCGGCTGGTGCCGCTGGGCGACCTGCGGCAGCGCCCGGAGCTGGGCGGGAACGGGACCGTGCTGCTCCTGTGCCGGAGCGGACGGCGCGCCAAGGAAGCCGCCGAGATCCTGGCGCTCCGCGGGGGAGCCCAACCGGTGGTGATCGAGGGCGGCATTGAGGCCTGGAAGCAGGCGGGTTATCCGGTCCGCCGCGAGCGAGGGCCGATCGCGCTGGAGCGCCAGGTGCGGATCGCCGCGGGAACGCTCGTACTGGCCGGCCTCCTCATCCCGGGCGCGCTGCCGCTCTCCTATTTCGTGGGGGCGGGGCTCATCTTCGCCGGGGTTACCAATAGCTGCGCGATGGGCCTCCTGCTCGCGAAGCTCCCGTGGAATCGTGCACGTCCGCGGCGCGAGATCGCCGAGGCGGGCTGTAGCACCTGCGCCACTTCGTAAGTGGGAGGAGGCGTGCGGCTCGGCATCGCGGAGTAACCACCGCCCGGCGCGAACGCCGGCAGGCTTGAGGGACTGGGGAGAAACGATGGATCGAAGACGATCGATGATGACGGCGGTGTTGGGAGTGATCGGGCTGGCCTCCGGCCGGGGGGCGCTAGCCCAGGGGGAGAAGAAGCACCGCGTGGTACTCGATCTCACCGCGGAGAGCCCGGAACGGTGGGACGGCGCCCTGCGCAACGCGGAGAACGTGCGGAAAGCGTTCGGGGCGGAGAACGTGGAGGTGCAGCTCGTGGTACACGGTAAGGCGTACCCGCTGCTGCAGCAAACCAACGCGGAGATGGAAGCGCGACTCCGCGGTCTCCACGCGGGCGGGGTCCGCCTTTCACTCTGCCAGAACACGATGAAGCGGTTCAACGTCACCCGGGAAAGCCTCTTTCCGTTTGTGGACACGGTCGACGCCGCGATGGCGGAGCTGGTGCGCAAGCAGGAAGCCGGCTGGGCTTACGTGAAGGTCGGCAGCTAGCCTGGCTGCTCCGGAGCGAGGCCGGTTGCAGCGAAGCGGGCATGCTGTGGGGGAGCCCGCTCGCGGGCGGGCAGAAAGCACGGGTGGGAGGGGCGTATGTGGACGGCCGGAGTGTACGCGGCGCTGGCGCTGAGCGCGGGGATCGGGCTGTCGCTGGGGCTGGTCGGCGGCGGGGGCTCGATCGTTACGGTGCCGATTCTGGTCTACGTGGCGGGGCTACCGCCCGGGGAGGCGGTAGCCCTCTCCCTGGCGGTGGTCGGCACCACCGCGGCGGTCGGCGCCGTGGTACAGTGGCGCGCAGGGAACACCCACCTGCGGGCCGCGCTGATGTTCGGCCTCAC
>JAJFMS010000686.1 GCA_020696885.1 Armatimonadota bacterium
GCGCGTCCCGGAGGTAGATCCGCTGGATGTCCGTGGCGCGGAGGGTGCGGCCGTCTTCCAGTTCGAGTATCCACCGGTACGAGGGGTCGCGTGACACGATCTTGATGGCGTTGATCGGGTCACGGAGCCGAAAGAGCGGCTCCCAGCCCGCTTCCAGGAGTGAAAGCACTAGCGCCGTTGTGCCCACCTTCAGCGCGGTGGCAAACTCGCTCAGGTTGGCGTCGCCGCAGATGACGTGGACCCGCCGGTGCTGCCGCGGATCGGCGTGGGGCTCGTCTCGCGTGTTGAAGATCGGCCGCTTGGCCAGGGTGTCCACGCTGGCGATCTCGGTGAAAAAGTCCGCCCGCTGGGAGAGCTGATAGACGCAGGCCTCCCCGAGCGGGCCGCTGGCCTCCACCGCGCTTTTGCCGGCGCCCGCAAAGAGGATGCGGGTGACCAGGAACGGGAGCATCCCGAACAGCAGGCTTTCGAACGGCACCTTTCGCTGGCACAAGTACCCCTCGTGGCAGCCATAGCTCATCCCGTGGAGGTCCGTGTTGTTCTTGAAGATCCTCACCTCGCGACCGGTCTGTTCGGTCCGGAGCCGCGCGCACTCCTGGACGATCCGCTCGCCGGCCCGGTCTTGCGCCACCAGCTCGGGGAGGGTGCGGCACTCCGGCGTGGAGTACTCCGGATGGCCGTGGTCGTTGTAGAGCCGGGCGCCGTTGACGAGGGCCCGGTCGGAGCGCTGCTCCGCGCCGCTCATGTGGCTGGTGGCGCCGGGCCGATCGTACCGCGCGTCCTCGCGATCGTAGTTCAGGGCGTCCACGTGGTAGCCCCGCATGTCGGCGCGCGGGTCCTCGGCGCGGTAGTCCCAGGGCCCGGCCCACACGCCCGGGTAGGCGCGGACCAGCAGCCGGGACTCTTCCATCAGGTCGCCGGCGTCCTTGCCCTCGACGAGGATGCCGTATTCCGTTTCGATCCCGTAGAGGCGCTCGGTCATGGCGTGGGCTTCTGGCGTGGGCGGGGAGGGGCGGTGGGGGAGTTTCCGAAGCTGCCCGGCGGGACGTGCAGTTGCAGCTCCCCGCCCGGCGGCGCCAGCAGCTTCCCGCGCGAGCGCTGCTTCAGCACCGCGTAGAACCACCAGGCACCCAGCACTACCAGGAGCACGGCGCATATCGGCGCCACGTAATCGAAGGGGCTGCGTCGGGAGGGCTCGGGCATGGTGTAGGGCTGGTTTAACCGCAGAGGCGCAAAGGACGCAAGGGGCCGCAGAGGGATGCCGGAAGAGTTTTTGACAGGATTACGGGATGGGAGACACCCAGGTGGCCAGGGTCCTTGCGGCGACGTCCTCGGCCGGTGAGCGTCCGTTCTCGAAGAGAGCGCGGACACCCACCGGTGACGAGGTGAGAGTGGGCGGGTTAGACCACGTTCCGGCGGCCGGGTTGCTGCGCCCGGTCCTGGCGGATCGGCCGGAGGGTGACCACGTTCTCGGGCTCGTAGTCCAGGAGCTTGAGCCAGTCTTCCTGCGTGTCGGTCTTGGGGAAGATCTCGTTCTCCTTGTACTCCACGCGCACCGCCTTCTGGAGGTCGTCCAGGGAGACGCCCTGGTCGAAGTCGTTCAGCGCGATGGCTCGCTTGATCGCGAAGTCCTTGGCGCGCTCCACCACACTGGTGAGCAGGGCACCGGAGACCAGGTCTTTCCAGTAGAGCCGTTCGACGCTGCCGTTGCGGAGGTGGATCTCCAGGAACTCCGTGTCCTCGTTCCGGCGGAAGAGGAACTGGATCGTGTCGTCCGCCAGCGACTCCCGCGCGGCGTCCGCACCGCCCTTCGCGGCGACCATGGCCGGATCGACCGGGATCCCGGCGTGCAGGTAGATCCCCAGGATCTCGCGCGCGCCCTTCCGATCCGGCCGGTTCACCTTGACCTTGCGGTCGATCCGCTCCGGGCGCAGGATCGCCGGGTCGATGTAGTCCGGCCGGTTGGAGGTGAGCATGACCACCACGTTCTGCATGGTCACCAGGCCGTCCATCTCCGCGGCGAACTGCGGCACCACGGTGTTGGCGATGTTGAGGTACCGGCCGCTGCTGCGGGTGCGGAGGATCGCCTCCGCCTCATCGATGAAGATGAAGACCAGCCGGCCTTCCTTCGCCTTGTCCCGCGCCTGCGCGAAGATCTCCCGCACGATCCGCTCGCTCTCGCCGAGCCACATGTTGAGGATCTTGGGGCCGTTGATGTACATGAAGTATTCCTTCACGTCCTGGCCCGTGCGCTCGGCATACTCCCGCGTCAGGTTGTAGGCGGTGGCCTTGCCGATCAGCGTCTTCCCGCAGCCCGGAGGGCCATAGAGCAGGATGCCCTTGAGCGGCCGCTTCTCGAACCGCTCGTACAGCTCCGGGTAGAGGAGCGGGTGCTCGATGGTGTCCCGGATGACGCGGATCGCCTCTTCCTGGCCGCCGATGCGCGACCACGGGATCTCCGGCACGTCTTCCAGGTAGTAGTCGCGGACGTCCTGCTGGGGGAAGTGCTCCAGCGCCACGCGGAAGTTCGGGTCTACGCGCACCTCGTCGCCCTGGGCCAGCTTCACCGGCTGGAGGGCGGAGGAGCGGAGCACGAGCCGGCTCGACTGTCCCGCCGAGTCCTGCGAAACCCGCAGCCGATCGGTGCCCAGGAGCTCCGTGATCTTGACTACCGAGCCGTTCGCCCAGTAGCCGAGGTCCCCCACGACGGCGTAGGCCTCGTTGAGCTTCACGCGGGTGCCGATGTTGAGGTCGTCCCCGTTGAGGGTGGGGTCCACGGAGCAGATGAACTCCGTATCGCCCAGCGCGACGTTGGCGTGGCCGTCCGCCTCGCCCAGGTAGGTACCGATGCGGTTGGCCGGAGCGGTGAGCTTCTGGTAGGCCTCTTCGTACTCGGCCAGCAGCTTTTGCGCCTCCGCCATCTGCGCCTCATCCGTCTCCAACTGGTGGCGGAGGAGCAGGAGGTGGTTGATCAGGCGCGGGTCTTCGCCGTTGGCCAGGCCCAGGATGCGGTCCAGCAGGGCCATGGCCCGGTAGCTGGTCTCGGGCACGCGGGGACCGCTGTCCGCGTCGCGACCGCCGGAGCGGCGCTCGTCCCGCTCGTGCGGGCGTTCTTCTCGGTTAGGCACGTTGTGGAGCCTCGGTTTCTATCTTGATGCGCGATTGCGCACAAGTGTTCGATTTTGTGGGTATAGACCATGATATACCCGCGCCCCGGGCGGCGCGTCAAACGCGGGGAGAATAACTGATCATGAGCGACGAATTGGCAAGGACCGGCCGCAATGCCGCGGAGCAGTTGGACGAGCTTCAGCGCGGACAGGAGACACCGCCGACCCTGGAAACGATGGAAGGCGCCGCCCAGCCGGTGCACGGCCAGCGCCGGGAGGTGCCGATCCCCGATCCGGGCGAACGCCCCGGCGCCGTGCGCGCGGATCGCGAGGAGGCGGTCATGGACGATGACCACGCTCTCAGCAGCGGGGCCAAGCGGTAGTCGGTGGTTCGGGCGCTCGCCGGTTCGGAAGGCACGCCGGTCCGGCGCCGGCGAACCGGCGAGACAAGCCATCGCTAGAACGACCGATCGGTACGGAGCGCGCGGTTATGGCCGCAATGAACCTCGGTGGTGTCCTGAGTGACGGTTACGTCGTCACAGGAGCCCT
>JAJFMS010000687.1 GCA_020696885.1 Armatimonadota bacterium
CGCTCTTCCATCACCACCTGCCGCTCCGCCTCGAACTCCTTGGCGTCGAAGGAGCAGTTGCGGATGCGGTCCGCCTCGATGGCGAGGGCTACCTTCCAACTCTGGCGGGGCAGGTTGAACTCGTACGCGGTGTAGTCGTTGAACGTGAAGGCGTTATTGGTGCCGCCGTTCTGGTACGTGATCCGGTCGACCTCGCCCTTCTTGAGCTTCTTGGTCCCCTTGAACATCAGGTGCTCGAGGAAGTGTGCCAGGCCGGTTGCGCCGGGGAGCTCGTCTTTGGACCCGACGTGGTACCACATCATCGTGGTGACCACCGGAGCCGTGTGACGGGGCAGCACCAGCACCTTCAGCCCGTTCGGGAGGGTGCGCTTCACCACCCCTGCGGTGATCGACGATCCCGCCGTGGGCGCCGGCGCCGCACCGGCCGCAGCCAGCGAGGAGGACACCCCCAGCAGGGCAAATAAACTGGCAGCAAGGTTCTTCATTCAGATCACTTTTAACGCAGAGGCGCGAAGGACGCAGAGGGCCGTAGCGTGGAAGAGAGCGCGCAGCTTCTGTGGTTGATGAGCGTGGTCGATAAGAGTTGTTACCTGGCTGCTCCCCATCCTGTCAATCCCGTTCACACGGTCAAACGTTCCCTCAGCGTCACCGCGGCTAACCAGTACGCATGTCAACGCACCCGATACGAGTCGGCATCCTGGGATATGGGTTCGCCGGGCGGGACTTCCACGCCTACCTGTTGACGCACGAGCCCCGGCTGCGGCTGGCGGCCGTGGCGACGCGGGATCCGGGACGCCGCGCTCAAGCGGAGGCGGACTATGGGGTTCGGACGTTCGGCACGCTGGAGGAACTGCTGGCCGCGGATGCGGTCGACCTGGTGATCCTGGCCACGCCGCACGCGGGCCACGCGGAGCAGGCGGTGACAGTGATGGACGCCGGCAAGCACTGCGTCTGCGACAAAGTGATGTGCCTCAGCGTCGAAGAAGCAGACCGGATGATCGCGGCGCGCGACCGGAACGGGGTGCTGTTCAGCGTGTTCCAGAACCGCCGCTGGGACGGGGACTACCTCACCATCCAGGAGGTGCTGCGCAGCAACCTGATCGGCAGACCGCGGTTGTTTGAGGTGAGTATCTGGCGGTACGGCGCCCCGCGCTCCTGGCGGAGCCGGAAGTCCGAGGTCGGCACCATCATGCACGACTGGGGCGCTCACTTCCTGGACCAGATGTTCCAGCTCGTGCCGGGGCAGGTGGTCTCGGTGACGGCGCGCGCTCAGTATGACTGGCCGGCCATGGACGTCGAGAGCTACGTAGGGGTAGACATCCGGTTCGCGGACGATACGTTCTACCGGCTGGAGCTCTCCAACCGCGCCCGGATCGGGAAGCCGCATTGGTACGTGCTCGGGGAATCCGGGGCGCTCACCAAAGAGGGGACCGACTCGCAGGAAGCCGCTATGATCAGGAAGGACATCCGGTCGGCGCGGGAGGATCCGGCGCACTTCGCGCGGGTGATCACGGAGACCGCCGGCACCCTGGCCGAGATGCGCCTGCAGACGCTGCCCGGGGACTGGACCGCCTACTACCGGAACATCGCGGACGTGCTGGCCGGTGAGGCCGAGCTCGCGATCCGGCCGGAGGAGGCGCGGCGAGGTGTGATCCTACTGGGTGCGGTGGAAGCGTCGATCCGATCCGGCGAGACCCTCCGCTTCCCCGGGGGGCTATAGACGGCAGTTGCGTACCGCGCGGGTGCGCTCGAACGACAAGTGGAGGAACCGAACGATGCAGTGGAAGCATTCGCTCGCCGCGGCGGGCCTGGCGTTGAGCGTGGGAATCGCGGCCGCGGACACGACGGGGCAGGCCTTCAAGGACGTTCCCCGGGACCATTGGGGCTATGCCGCGATGACCTGCCTGGAGCAGGCCGGGATTACCACCGGTTATCCCGAAGGGACGTTCACCGGAAAGCGCCTGCTTACGCGTTATGAGTTCGCGGTGGCGCTGCAGCGCGTGGCCCGGGCGGCGGCGCACCCCACGGCGACCGGCGGACCTTCCGGGAACGGGCGCCTGCGAGCCGCCGTGCTCCGCAAACTGGGGCTGGACACCCCCCAGCTTCCCGAGGGGCTGCCCCGCCTCGTCACGGAGTTTACTCCCGAGCTGAAGCTGCTGGGGGCGGAGCCGGTGAAGGTCGCCGCCAACCTGGAACCGGAGGGCGCCGAGCCGCTGGATGCCGGTGCGCTCGTTGCGGCGCTGGGCAAGCAGTCCGCCTCGTATCGCGACGGCGTCCGCGAGGCGGACGCGGAGTGGAAGAAGGGGGACGTCACCTTCTACACTGCGGGGATGCCGAGCACGCCGTACATCGACCGGACGTTGGGCATTCCGCACTACGGGGTGGCCGGCTGTATCGTGGACCAGTCCATCCTGAGCCGGATGGCGGGTCACAACGACCAGGTGCACCGCCTGATCCTGGAGAACGGGCTGCCCACTAGCGCGAAGCGGATCTGGCTGTCGGTAATCCTGAAGCCGGAGGAGGCCTGGCGTAGCGCGACACAGCCTCCAGTCGCCTTGCGCTTCGACCGGTCTGAAGCGGTCTCCCCGGACGGCACGCTGCGCCTCCGGTTGAAGTCCGCGCCCGAGGACCAGAGCCCGAAGCTCCTCGGCGCACGGAACGGCGCTCCGTTTGGCGTGAACCTGTACCACCTGGACCGCCAGCACCCGAAGCTGGAAGTGCAGTGGGGACCGAAGGGCTCCGACCTGCTGTTTGTGCGCTATAGCCAGAAGGAACCGGGGACACCGGACAACCTGGCGGTGCTGGACAGCCGCACCGGCCGGCTCCTGAACGTGGTCTACAACCAGACCAAGAGATAGCCGGGCGGCCACGGATGAAGAACACGACGGCTCGCAGTGGCCTCGCGGCGGTGCTCCGGGCGCTTGCACTCACGCACGGCGCGGCGGCTGCGCCAGCGGCCGCCAGCCAGGATCCGTTCGAGCGAGTTCCGCTCACCCATTGGGCGTTCGACGAGGTATGGCGAGTGGCGGCTCGTGGATTTCCGGTGGCGGAGTTCCAGCGGCGGTTTTATTGGAAGCATTACAGCCGTTTTGAGTTCGCGGTGATGGTGCGAGCGGTCGTGCTGGATGGGCTGCGCGAGCTCCGGGAGCCGGAGAGCGCGGCTCTGGGCCGGCTCGGCGCGCGGGAGATCGCGGGGCTCGAGCGGTTGACCGAGGGGTTTGCCTCCGAGTTCGAAGCGCTGGGGACGGCTGTGGAGCCGGTCCGCCACGAGCTGGCCGCCGCCCGCAGTCGCCGTGATCAGGCTGCGCGGACCGGGGCTCGCTTGTTGCTCCCTCCTGCCTCGGGTCCGGACGCGCCCAACGCCTGCTCGGTGGCGAACCCGGTCCAGTCGCGGGCACTCTGGGCACTTGCGCGAACCGTTAACGTCGACGCGACGGGAACGCCCTTGCGATTCCGGAGCTCTGACCCGCCGCTCCGACTTCCCGACCTGATCACCGCGTGGCAGCAGTCCCTGGAGGCAGAACGATGAAGCGATCGGCAGCGGTATTCCTGGCCGTACTTGCGCTGATGGGATCGGCGTTCGCCGCGGAGCCCGCGACCGGCCCGTTCTCGGACCTGCCCCTCAGCCATGGGGCCTATCGCTCGGTGTCGGGG
>JAJFMS010000688.1 GCA_020696885.1 Armatimonadota bacterium
TTCCCAGGCAGGCGCGGCCCAGCTCCTCCAGGCGCCGGCCGCGGCGGCCCGCAAACGGCGCAACGATCCGCTGGACCTCGGTGCCGCCAACTGGGCCACCTGGCTCAGCTCCTCGCCCGCCAAGCTCCTGCCGCCGGCGCCTCCGAAGCCGAACTCCGCCGTGACCAGGCGAGAGATCCAGGAGCTGCTCACCCTACAGAACCAGCGCACCGATGCGATCCGCGCGCTGGTGAGTTTCTGGGACCTGCAGGGTGGAGTGCGGGTCTGGACCAACATCTACCTCGACGTGGTGAAGGCGACCAACTACAATCCGGTGGTCGTCTCGCGGGGCCTGGCGCTGCTGCACACCGCGATGGCCGACGCCGCGATCGCGGTCTGGAACGCCAAGGCGCAGTACAAGCGCCGCTCGCCGGACCAGCAGCACGGCCGGCTCACGAACATCTCCTCGGTGTCGTCCAAGCTTCCGTCGTATGCGTCCGAGCATGCCGCCATCGCCTCCGCAGCGTCCACGGTGCTCAACTACCTGTTCCCGACACAGCTCGTGACGCTGAACGGGCAGTCGCTCACCTTCGATGCAGCCGCAAACCAGGCCGCCCTTTCCCGCCTGTGGGCCGGCGCGAACTACCGCACGGACCTGGTGGCCGGCCAGCTCATCGGGGAGGCAGTGGGGCGCGCGGCGGTGCTGCGCGGTCTGACGGACGGCTCCGCCGCCGCGTTCACCGGCTCCGTGCCGGTGGGGGCGCAGTATTGGGTCCCCACACCCCCCGCGAACGCGGGCCCGCTGCTGCCGTTGGCTGGGCGCTGGAACCCCTGGTTGATGAGCTCCGGCGACCAGTTCCGGGCGCCGGCCCCCAACGTCTACGCAGACGGCGCGTTCACCGCTGCGTTCCTGCAGGACCAGGTAAACGTGGTCAAGACCGTTACGGACGCGCGCACCGAGGAGCAAGCCGCGATCGCCCTGTTCTGGGCGGACGGCGGCGGCACCGTGACGCCTCCGGGCCACTGGACGCAGATCGGCATGACTCACGTGTGGAATGCGGAGTGGTCCACCCCGCGCGCCGCGCGCGCACTGGCGCTGCTGAGCGTGGCCCTGGCGGACGCGGCCATCTGCTGCTGGGACAGCAAGTACGCCTACTGGGTGCCGCGGCCGATCACCGCGATCCGCAGCATCGCGGGCCAGCCATTCACAGATCCAACCTGGTCGCCGCTGATCGGGACGCCGCCGTTCCCCGCCTATACCTCCGGCCACTCCACGTTCTCGGGCGCCGCGGCGACGGTCCTGGAGCACCTGTTCCCGAACGGCACCGCCACCGACGCCCTCGGCGAGACGGTGAGCTTCGACACCGCCGCGAGCCAGGCCAAGGACTCCCGGCTCTACGCGGGCATCCATTTCCCGATGGACAACGAAGTAGGGCTTCAGGGCGGTCAGATGGTCGGGGATCTGGTCATCGGGCGCGCCGAAAGTGACGGGGCCGGACCCGCGCCTGAGTAACCGGCTGGTAATACGTGCTGCGTAATGCGTAAGGGGACCGCTCCCGAGCGGCGGCATTTACGCATCACGCAGCACGTATTACGTACGGCCCCGGTCCGGATCATGGATCGCACCGGCGGCCACCTTCCCGGCTTCGTTGCCGAGTTCGAAACGAAGAGCCTCAAACCAGTAATCGCGGAGCTCCGCGCGATCGAATGTAGGCGTTCCAGCGACACTCAGCTCTTCGGGCAACAAAAACGGAGCGCGCCTTCCGGCGCGCTCCGTCTCGAATGCTACCCCCGAGGGATTATCCCTCCAGCAGCAGGTTGAGCGGATCCTCCAGGAGCTCTTTGATGCGCACCAGGAACTGCACCGCCCCCCGGCCGTCCACTACCCGGTGATCGTAGGTGAGCGCCACGTACATCATCGGGCGGATCACTACCTCGCCGTTCACGGCCACGGGGCGCTCCTGGATCTTGTGCATGCCCAGGATGCCGACCTGCGGCGGGTTCAGGATCGGCGTGGAGAGCAGGGAGCCATAGACGCCGCCGTTGGTGATGGTGAAGGTGCCGCCGCGGAGGTCTTCCGGTGACAGCGTCTTCTCGCGAGATTGCTTCGCGAAGTTGCCGATTGCCTTCTCGATCTCCGCGAACGACATCCGCTCCGCATTCCGGAGCACCGGCACGACCAGCCCTTCCGGATCTCCGATCGCGACGCCGATGTCGTAGTACTCCTTCAGGACCAGCTCATCGCCCTGAAGCTCCGAGTTGATCTCCGGGAACGCCTTCAGCGCGCCGATGGAGGCCTTGGTGAAGAACGACATGAACCCGAGGTTCACGCCGTGCTGCTCTTTGAAGGCATCCTTCCGGCGCTTGCGGATGTCCATCACGGCGGTGAGGTCGATCTCGTTGAACGTGGTCAACATCGCGGCGGTCTGCTGGGCTTCCACCAGCCGGCGCGCGATGGTGGCCCGGCGCCGGGTGAGGCGCTTGCGAGTTTCGCCGCGTGCTCCGGTAGCGGCCGGCGCCGCGGTGGCGGGCTGGACCGGCGCGACGGCACGGGCACCGATGCCCGGCTGCGTGGGCGGCGGTGCGGAGGCGGTAGCCGTCGGAGTAGGAGCGGCGGGCGTGGGTGCCGGCGCCTGGCGGGCGAACGCTTCCACGTCGTCCTTGGTCACCCGGCCCCCGGGGCCGGTGTTCGGAACCTTGGAGAGGTCTACGTTCAGGTCTTCGGCCATGCGCTGCGCCATCGGCGTGGCCACCACGCGCTGACCGTTGCCGTCCGTTTCGGGGGCCGGCGCGGCGGGTGTCTCCGCGGCCGGAGCAGCGGTATCACCGGCGGCTGCGGCACCGTTTCCGGCTCCGATCGAGCCGAGGAGATCGCCCACACGCACCACGTCGCCCACTCCGTGCACGATCTGCTCCAGGACTCCGGCCTCGGCGGCTGAAAGTTGCTGGTTCACCTTATCCGTTTCCAGTTCCACCAGGATCTCTCCCACGGAAACCGGATCCCCTACCTGCTTCAGCCAGCTCCCGACGGTGGCTTCCACCACGGATTCACCCATCGCCGGAACGCGGATCTCAGTCGCCATCTTCTACCTCGTCTTCGCCGCGGCCTTCAGCCCCGGCGACCGCCATCTGTGCGGCCTCGGCCCAGGAGAGCGCGGACTCAATCAGCCGCGCCTGCTCCTTGATGTGCCACTTGTACGACCCCTCGGAAGTGCTGGAGCGCCGGGTCCGGCCCACGTAGTGCAGCGGGAACCGGTCTCGGATCAGGTCGCGGAGGCGCGGCGCCACGTAGGGCCACGGCCCCATGTTGCGCGGCTCTTCCTGCATCCAGACCACCTCTTCCAGGTTGCGATACCGGTCCAGCGCCCGCCCCACGTCTCCCGCGGGGAAGGGATACAGCTCCTCGATCCGCCAGGCCACCACGTTCGGCTCGCGCCCCTTCTCCTTCGCCAGCTTCTCTCGGGCGGCCACGAAGTCGAAGTAGACCTTGCCGCTGCAGAGCACCACGCGGCGCACCTTGTCGTCCGGCAGGGTGCTGTGCGCGTCCCCGAGGATCGGCTGGAACTTGCTCTGGCTGAACTCTTCCGGCCGGGACGCCGCCAGCGGGTTGCGGAGCAGGCTCTTCGGCGTGAGCACGATCAGCGGGCGCGGGTCCAGCTTCAGCAGCTT
>JAJFMS010000689.1 GCA_020696885.1 Armatimonadota bacterium
GGAGCTTCCGAACTGCAGGCGCGTTAACGCACGCTTTCCGGAATAGGTGCCATCCGGATACCCGGTGGAGAAACCGCGCTGCGCGAGTTGTTGCAGCGCATCATAGGCCCAGTGGGTCTGCGGCATGTCGGTGGTGAGTGCCGGCTTCGGCTGCGCCGGTTGCCTGCGCGTCAGCTCGGCGACCTCCAGCTCCCAGTAGGTCGGCAGCCGGTCCCAGGGATTGCTGCCGGTGGCGTCGGTCACGTAGAAGTAGCCGATCCCCTTCTGGCTGGCGGTCTTCACGTGCTCCCGCATCTGCGCGAGGGACGGCTCGTTGTAGACCAGCCCGGCCACCTGCGCCGCGGGCACGTCGGCCGCCCAGGCCGGGCGCTGGTAGCGATCGAAGCCGGTGTGATGTTCGTGGAGGCAGGTGATGTTGATCCCGGCGAACGGGAGCAGGTACTCCTTCGCCGTGACCGTGCCGGGGTTCGTCACGATCAGGCAGTCGAGTGCCTTCCGCTTCTCCCGCGCGTGCGCGGCGAGCGCCTGATAGTACGGCACCGTCTCCTTGCCGCTGGTCTGCTCGTCGAAGAAGAAGCCGTCGACCTTGGGGTAGAGCTTGAGCCAGCCGTCGATGTCCGCCTTCACGTCCGCCAGGGGGCGCTTCGCGTAGCTCGTGCTCACGTACCCGATCACGGTCACTCCGGCCTGCTTCGCGAGGTCGATCGCCTCCACGTAGTTCGGGTCCTGGTGGCGCCCGGGTCCGCTGGCGGGGTTGGCGATGGCGATGATCGGCACATCCTTCGCCGCCTTCGCCATGCGCCGCCATTCGTCCATCCCCTTGCCCGCCGGATAGAAGTACGCCGGCACCAGCAGCCGCACCGGGGACGAAGGCGGCGCGGCGGCCTGTGAGGGCCGGCAGGGCAACGCGCTTACCAGGAGTAGGGCAACCAGCCACAGATTCCGCATCGCTACCTCCGAGGTTCCTGCCGGACGCTATCGGGACCGCAGTCGGTGAACGGCTGGGGCGTAAGGTCAAGTGGACACCGTGAGCAAGGAGGCGCCCTCGATGACTGCCAGCGTGAAGGCGGCGCCACATGCGTAGCGGCGCCAGCCAGG
The DNA here is from genome assembly GCA_020696885.1 of Armatimonadota bacterium. The sequence continues at coordinate 1,099 of JAJFMS010000689.1, forward strand.
AGGGGTAGATTGGTCGGAATCCACCGGTGCCGTGACTCCCTGGACTACCAGGAACCGGGGAGCCGCGGCAACAAGAGTAGCAGCAGCCTCCACATCAGCCAAGCGTGCCAAGCCGAAACCCCAACCGTACCTGGAGCAGGCCGAGATGGGGCTCCAGCCTTACCCATTGGTCGATGGTAACACGAGCCTTCGCCTACGGCTAAATGCCGAAATCCCGCCGTGGATCAAGCCATGATCTCGTGCGCGACGTTCCCGCCTACATCCGTGAGGCGGAAGTCCCGGCCGCTGTAGCGGTAGGTGAGCTTCTGGTGGTTCAGGCCCAGCAGGTGGAGGATCGTGGCGTGCAAGTCTCGCACGTGCATTGGGTTCTCGGTGGCGACCATCCCCAACTCGTCGGAGGCGCCGTAGGTCATGCCGCCCTTCACGCCGCCTCCCGCCATCAGCAGGGAGAACGCGGTGTGGTGATGATCGCGGCCCATTTTGGATTTGTCCTGCGGCTCCGAGTAGGGGGTACGTCCGAACTCGCCGCTCCACACCACCAGCGTGTCGTCCAGCAGCCCGCGCTGCTTCAGGTCCGCGATGAGCGCGGCCGAGGCGCGATCGCTGTCCGCGCACAGCTTGGGATGGGCCTCGTTGTGGTTGGTGTGGGTGTCCCACGGCTGGTTGCCGCCGTTGACATAGTAGACGGTGACGAACCGGACGCCGTCCTCCAGCAGCCGGCGCGCCAGCAGGCAGGACCGTCCGAAGGCGGTATCGCCGTACTGCTCCCGCACGCTTTGCGGCTCCTGGCTGATGTCGAACGTCTTCATCGCCTGGGTCTGCATGCGGAACGCCGTCTCCATCGACTTGATCTGGCCTTCCAGCTCGGAGTCGCCGGAGCGGCGGGCCAGGTGTAGCCCGTTGAGCCGCTCGAGCAGGTCGAGCTGCTCCCGCTGCTCCGCCAGGCTAAGGCGTGGGTTGCGGATGTTGGAGATCAGCTTGTCCACCGCCATGTCGGAGGTGACCACGCTGGTGGCCTGGTATTCGGCCGGCAGGAAGCTGTTGCTCCAGAGCGCCGGTCCCACCACGATCTGCGGCGTGGGGCGCAGCACCACGTAGCCGGGCAGGTTCTGGTTCTCGGTGCCGAGGCCATAGAGTGCCCAGGAGCCCATGGAGGGGCGGATCGGCTGCACGTTCCCGGTGTGCATCTGCAGGAGGGCCGGCTCATGGTTCGGCACGTCCGTGTGCATGGAGCGGACCACACAGCAGTCGTCGATCAGCTTGCCGAGGTTCGGCAGGCTCTCGCTTACCTCGATGCCGCTCTTGCCGCACCGCCGGAACTCGAACGGGGACGGCATGAAGGTGCCGCGCGCCTTCCGATACAGCTCCCCGGAGGGCGACTGCCCCTCGAACTTCTTGAGGGCCGGCTTCGGGTCGAAGGTGTCCACGTGCGACGGCGCGCCGTTCATGAACAGGAACACCACGCGCTTCGCGCGGGGGGCGTGATGCGGCAGGTGGGCGCGCGAACCGGGTGCGCCGGTCTCCGCAGCGGCCGCATCGCCCAGCATCCCGGCGAGACCCAGAGAGCCGAACCCCATGCCGGTCCGGAGCAGCATTTCCCTTCGCGTCATCATCGCCTGAGTCCCTCTTCCAACACGTTCTATCCAGACCGGGTTCCGGAGCGGCGTCCCACATCACCCCTACTGACCCGAGCAGAATGTTCTACAGCCGCAGGAGTAATGGAGTAGTGGAGTGCTGGAGTAGCCGGCATCAAGACTCCACTACTCCAGCACTCCCCAGCACTCCACTACTCCGTCTTCATTAGCGGTTCTCGCACTCGTCAGTAGATCTACGGCTAGTCGATGTACAACATCTCGTTCGCCACCAGCAGCACCTGCGCGTAGCGCTCCCAGCGGGACATCCCGGTGGTGGCGGGCTGCTGCAGGTAGGCCAGCGCCAGGCTTAGCTCTTCCGCGGCGGGCTCCCGGCCGTACAGCGTCTGGTAAGCACGCCGGACACGGGTGGCATCGCCGTCGATCGCCTCTGCGTTCAACCGCGCCGCCATGTCGCGGGCCTCGGCCTGCATGAACGGGCTGTTCAGCAAGAACAGCTTCTGCATCGGCGTGGTGGTTATCGACCGCTTCTCCGCGTGCACGTTCGCATCCGGGTAGTCGAACTGCATCATCAGGTCGTTGAGCTTGAGGCGGCTCACGCGGGCGTAGACGGTCCGCTTCCGGTTGGCCGGATCGGTCAGCTCCAGCGAGGGGCCGGCGGTGGCATCGAGCTGCCCGGAGACGGCCAACACTCCGTCGCGCCATTGCTCGATGGAGAGACGGCGGCGATTCATCCGCCAGAGCAGGCGGTTGGAGGGATCCGTCAGTTTCGGGTTGTTGGGCTTGGGCGGCTTCGGCGGGTCGATCCGCGAGGCCAGCTTCGGCAACCGGGACGGGGCAGCCTTGGGCGCTGCGGGCTGCGGAGCCGCCGTGTCGTACCGGCTGCTGTCCGAGCTCTGGCGATAGGTGGACGAGAGCGCCATCTCCCGCAGCATTCGCTTCATGGACCAGCCGTC
>JAJFMS010000690.1 GCA_020696885.1 Armatimonadota bacterium
CCAAACACCTCTACGCTGGAGGCGAACGGCACCATCGTCTGGGACCCGCGCCTGAAGAAGTGGGTGATGTTCGCGCTGGGGTTCGCGCCCACTTACCAGGGTCCCTCCGGGGATAAGACCCGGCTGTTCCGCTTCACCTCCTCCGACGCCCTCCACTGGATCAAGGGGGACGACGGGCACCCGGAGCGGATCGCCATCGACCTCCACGATCCGGTCAGCGGCGCGGACGCCACCAATGTGGACGTCTTCTCCTGCTGCTACAACGCTCGTGACCGCGAGTATCCCTACCAGGGTTGGCTCTGGTTCGCCAACTGGGGGCCCGGGCGCGAGGGCGCGTACTTCATGCGCTCTCGCGACGGCAAGACCTGGGAGCGCGGCCGGATGATCGTCTCGGCGGAAGAGGGGAAGATCAGCCAGGACGGCCGGGAGCTGCGGGGCGCCGGGGACGTGACCACCCTCTACCAGGACCCGGAGCAGGCGCGCTTCCTGGCGCTCATCAAGTACGCCAGCCCGGTGGAGGTAGGCCCGGGCAACCGGCTCCGCGCGCGGGCCTACGCCTTCGTGGACCGCCTGGACCAGCCGCTGGACCTGAAGCGCGTGGACCGGGTGGAGCTGGTCCCGGCCGCCGCCGAGGCTAACGGCGACCACCCCCACGACGAGTATTACGCCGCCACCGCCTGGCGCTACGGCTCCCAGTGGCTGGGTGGGCTGAAGGTGTGGCACGGCGGCGGCGATCACCCCTACTCCGCCGCCGGCTGCGCCTACCTGAAGCTGGCGACGAGCCGGGACGGCCTGCGCTGGAGCAAGGTGCGCTATCCCGGCCACGCCGGTGAGCCGGAGGTGTGGCTGCCGAACGGCAAGGAGGGCGGCGGAGGAGGCCGGAACGACGGCGGATACCTCACCGAGTTCAGCCAGGGCCCGCTGCGTGTGGGGGATGAGTTGATTTACTATTACGGCTGCTCATCCTTCGGCAAGAACCATCCGCGCGGGCTTCGGGTAACCGGCGGCGGGATTTTCCGGTCTCGTTTGCGGGTGGACGGGTTCGTTTCGGTGGACGGTGGCACGCTCACTACCCGCCCGGTGACCTTCGAGGGAGCGGAGCTGGAGCTAAACGCCGTGGGACCGGTTAGCGTGGAGCTGCAGGACGCCGGCGGCAAGCGGCTTGGCAGCGCCACCGTCTTGGGCGACTCGGTGCGGCACCGGGTGAGCTTCGCCGGCCGGAGCCTCCAGGAAGCCGGAGGGCGGGGTGCCGTGCGGCTGCGGTTTACGGTGGGAGAAGGCGGACGGCTTTACTCGTTCACCGGGAGGCAATAATAAGAGCCGGGAGTCCTCCCGGTCCACGGTTTCTACACGGCCACACTGCACCCATGACGCTGACGCTGGAGAACGCTTACTTCATCCGGGAGCTCCGGGCCCAGTCGCGCAAGGCGTGGTCGCCGCTGGGGTGGTTCCTCCTCGTCTCCGCGCTGTGCCCGCTGTTGGTGCTGTGGCTCATCGACCGGCAGCCGGATGCTGGTGACCCTCGCCGGGGGGCATGCGTTTCTGTGCGGCACCATCGGGTGGCGGCTCGGAACCTCGGTGTTCGGCGCGGAGCAGCAGCAGCACACGCTGGAGATGCTGCGGCTGGTCTCCACCTCGCCGTGGAGCTGGGTGCCGCAGAAGCTGCTGTTCCCGGTGTACGCGCTGGCCCTGGTGTGGGCGGCGGCCCTCCCGGGCTACCTGGGCCTGGTGATCCGCGGTAACTTCCTGCCGGCCACGCTCTGGCCCGGGCTGCTGCTGGCCGGCGGGGTGGGGCTGCTGCTGCTGGCCTCCGGGCTCACGGTGCCGCCGGAGCGGGTGGGGATGCCCCGGTTCTCGGAGCGGCTGCTGCCGGTCGCGAAGCAGTTGGAGCTCCATTCGCTCCGCTCGGTGCAGTGGTGGCTGGCCTGGCAGGCGCTGCACCTGGGCTACGTGTGGATCGGGGCGGCGTCGGTGGATCAGCCGGTGCGCTACCGGCTGCACTTCCTGTTCCGCATGGTGGCCCTCCAGGCGGACCAACTGTTCTGGGGCATGCTGGCCCTGTATCTGCTCTGCGGCCTCACGTGCGCCTGGGCCTGGGCAAACCCCGTGAGCCCGGCGGCGGCGCGGCTGCGGGTGGGCGCCCAACTGCTCACCGTAGGAGTGGGCTACCTGCTGGTGATCGCGATCACCTGGGTAGGCAGCCTCTGGTTCTGGCAGGCGATCCTGGTGGCGTTCCCCCTCGTGCAACTCGTGCGGCTGGCGCTGGAGCGGCGGAAACTGGCGCGCGTGCGCCGGGCGACGCGCCGGGACGACCCGCGGGCGCAGCGTGAGATCGCCTTCCTCAAGTCGCGCTGGGACAATCCGGTGTTGATCCGGGACCTGCGGGTCTCGCTGCGGGGCGGAGGGCTGGCGGCGCTCTTCTTCCGGCAGTGGCTGGTGATCGGTGTCATTGCGGGCGGCTTCTCGGCGTTGATGCTGTCCGGCCCGTGGGGCGCCGCGGTGGGTCCCAGCTTCCTGAACATCCTCACCGGCTTCATGGCGGTGATCCTGGGCTGGGGCTCGTTCGTCACGCTGCTCCGGCTGGGCGCCCCGGCCTCGGCTCAATGGAACGCGGAGCGGCGGATGCGCACCCTGCCGCAGCTCCTGCTCTCACCGCTGGGCTCTCGGGAGATCGTGGTCGGCCGTTGGAGCGCTTCGCTCCTGCAGGGGGTCCTGACCGCCCTGCCCTGGGTGGTGGGCAACCTCGTCTGCACGGCAATAGTCGGGGAGGGCCGCGGCCTGTGGGCGCTCGTCCTCACCGGGGCGTGGCTGGTCAGCATGGCGTTGCTGTTCAGCCTGGCGCTGTCGGTAGCCGTGCGGGAACTGTCATCCTGGCGGGAATTGTGGTCGGTGACCGGCTGCGCCATCGCGGTGCTGGTAGCCGAGCCGGTGGTGATGGTGTGGGGCATGACCCGGGGCACGACCACGGACGTGACGATGCTGACGCTCTGTATCCTCTTCACGGTGGTGAACACGGCGGCGCTGCCGGTGGTGCTGACGGTGGGCTCCGGGCAGCTCGACCGGCAGCGGCAGCGCCTGTTCGAGTGAGCCTTGCGGCCGGCTCGCAGGAGGTCAAGGAGTCTCCTGCCGCCGCGCCGAATCCCGTGAGCATGGCACGCTATCTCACGATCCTCTTATCGCTGCTTTCCGCCTGTGCGGGATCCACGTTCGACGCGCATGCGGCGCCGGGCGACGCCAGGGCCGAGAAGCCATCCGTCCAGCTCACCCCGCCGCTCCCCTGGGCGCGAGACCTGGGCGCACCGCCGCGGATCCCGCTGGTGGGAGACGTAGACGGGGATGGCTACGCCGACCTGCTCTCTCTCTGGTCGAAGGGCGATTGCTGGCTGGAAGTGGCGCTCAACGACAAAGGCGTGAAGTCCCTGCCGCCCCGCCGCGTGCTGACCGGCTTCGGCCGGGACTGCATTGCGGCCACCACTACCACCCTGACCGGCGAGTTTGCCGTGGTGGGCCTGTTCCGCGACGGCACCGTGCGCGTGGCGACCGGCTTCGGTGAGACGCCCCGGAGCCAGCTCTGGGGGAGAGTCCAGCGCCGGCGGCTCCCGGACCGGGCGTGGCTGTCCGTCATCGACGGGCGCGAAAACTGCCCGCACACGCTGCTGGTGGTCTACGCCGACGGCACCCTGGAGGAGAGCGCCTGGGCGCTGCCGGCCCGGCCCGGTGTTACCCTTACCGTCACTGCGGACCTGGGCGTGAAGCCCCAGGAGCTGGCGCTCCGCCAGCGCGGCGCCTGCGGGATTACGGACTACTTCGGCGTCACCTTGATCGATGCCCAGGGGCACGCCCGGACGACGACCATCCCCCGCCTGCGCATCGGCACGCTCTCGTCGCTGGCGTCCGCCCGGCTGCGCCAGCAGGCCGCGAGCCAGTGGGAGCGGGTGAAGCGGGTGTTCCAGCGCCCGGAGGACTGCGGCCCGGACGACGGCTACGCGCTGGCCCGGGAGATGCTGAGTCCGCTGGAGCCCACCGGGAACCGGGGGATGGGAATGCCGGAGCGGCACTTCGTGGACCTGCAGAACCTGCGTTGGGACAAGCCGTCGGCGCTGCGCTTCGGGGATGTGAACGGCGACCAGCGGCTGGACCTGCTGCGCTTCCGCCAGGACGGCGAGCCGCAATCGGGAGCGGACGTGCTGGTCTACCTGACCTACCGCGAAGGCGAAAGTTCCAGGAGTGATGGAGTGATGGAGTGATGGAGTGATGGAGTGATGGAGTGATGGAGTGATGGAGTAGCAGGCACCCATACTCCAGTTCTCCATCACTCCATTACTCCGTCCGCGTTTCCCCACAGCCGGCCGGAGCTGCCGGAGGGCACCGGAACCGGCGGAAACCGGCTAGAATTGCCTGGAGCGTCCTCGCTCCCCACTTTTCGTCTCGCGGTCGCTCAATTCATGGATGCCACTTTCTGGTTGAACGTTCTCATGCGCTGGCTGCACGTCACCTCGGCGGTGGCGGCCGTCGGCAGCCTGCTGATCATGCGCTTCGCGGTGGTCCCCGCGCTCACCGGCCGAGCCGACGCGGCGGAGGTCTACGTGGCGATCCAGGCCGGGTGGAAGAAGGTGCTCCACAGCGCGCTGGGCATGGCGCTGCTCACCGGGTTCTACAACTACGGCGTGGTGGCGGTGGGCGCCATCAAGCGGATCAAGGAGACCCACACGGATCTCGGCGTGCTGAGCGCCTACCATCCGGTGATGGGGATGAAGATGCTCCTCTCCTTCGCGCTCTTCGGCATGGCCATGGCCCTCCTGAAGCCCTCCGACACGCTTCCGGAGAACCGAAAAGGCCCGTTTACCGTAAATCTGGTACTGGGCCTCGTGATCCTACTGCTCGCCGCCTTCCTCCGCCGCCTCTGGCCGGTGCCGATGCCCTAGGAGGCGCTTCGCGCGGCGTTCAGGTGTTCGGGTGTTCAGGTGTTGGGAGACCCGTGAGGCACATAGCGGCGGTCGGCTGAGCGAATGCGGTGCCCGGTGAGCATGTCAGGCCGAGCCACACCTGAACACCTGAACACCTGAACACCTGAACACCTGAACACCTGAACACCTGAACACCTGAACACCTGAACACCTGA
>JAJFMS010000691.1 GCA_020696885.1 Armatimonadota bacterium
AGCAGCGCGAACGCCGCCAGGGTAGCAAGTCCCAGCTTCAACAACCTGTGCATCGCCGCAATGCTCCTTCCGATTGAACTTGGGTAGCGCAAGCCGGTTGCTTGCCATCCCCGCTTGTTACTTTTGGCCCCAGTAATCAGAAGCTCAACTGCCGGTGATCCGGGCTCCCCGGCGGGACCTCGCTCGACCCAGGGTGCTATCGCGAATTATACCCCGGCTACCACTACACGCCATCACGTATCAACGCTCGTCCCTATCTCCGGCGTTCCACCAGCGAAACCGGCAGGAATCGCGGCGGCGGTGGGCGACCTACCAACAATCACGACGTACCCGACTTCGAGTCGCCACCCACCGTTAGGAACCCTGCCGATGCCACATGTCCCTACCCTCGCCGGCTTGATGTCGGTCCTCTTACTCACCTCCGCCACGCCCGCGGGGGCTGAGCCTCCGGCGCCCAAACCGCCGGCATCGAGCCGGGAAGCCCCGAAGAAGGCCGATGAGGGTCTGCTCGGGCTGTTCAAGTTCCACTACACTAACCGGGTCAAGTCGTTCAAGGAGCAGAACCTCCTGTTCCGGAACGTGGTGCTGGTGGGGGATAGCATCACGGAGGGCTTCGAGGTCCCGCGTTACTTTCCGGGGCGCCGCGTTCTGAACCGCGGCATCGGCGGGGACGTCATCGGGAACGATCTGCCGGCGGACGACCCCCGCGGCGTGCTCCGGCGCCTGGACGACTCCGTGTTCGACTGCGCCGCCACGGACGTGTTCCTGATGATCGGGATCAACGACCTGAACAGCGGGCGTTCTGTGGAAGGGATGGAAGTCGGCTATCGGGAGCTGCTCAAGCAGATCAAGACGCGGACTCCGTCGGTCCGTGTTTACGTCCAGTCGCTGCTGCCCACACGCGGCAACTCCGCGAAGCAGAACGAGCCGGTCCGCCGGTTCAACGCCCGGCTGCAGAAGTTGGCGGCCGAGTTCGGTTACGATTACGTGGACTTGCACGCGCTCTTTAAAGATGATCAGGGTGAGTTGAAGGCGGCTTACACCGCAGACGGGCTGCATCTCACCGAGCCTGGTTACCAGGTATGGCGGCGTGAGCTGGTGAGGAGGCTGGGATGGGAGAGCGACCGCTAGCGGATCGGCTGCCGGCAACACGCACCGGCGGCGCCGATTTCCCGCCGCGTTTCCGTCCGCGCTTCCCCGGCGAGACCTTCCGCGGTGTGCGCCTCGATCCGCTGCGGTTCTACCCTCGCCTGGCGCGGGAATACGGGGATGCGGTCCGGTTCCGGCTCGGCTCGCAGGAAGTGCTGTTCCTGAACGACCCGGAGCTGATCCGGGACGTGCTGGTGACCCACGATCGTCGGTTCACGAAGGGACCCGGGCTCCGGGTGGCGGAGCGGCTGCTGGGGCAGGGCCTGCTCACCAGCGAGGGCGGGTTCCACCGCCGGCAGCGGCGGCTGGCGCAGCCGGCGTTCCACCGCCAGCGGGTGGCCTCCTACGCGCAGGTGATGGCGTCCTATACCCAGGAATGGCAGAGCGGTTGGCGCGCCGGTGCCGCGCTGGACCTGGCCGAGCAGATGCGCGGACTGACGCTGCGCATCGCCGCAAAGACGCTCTTCGACACCGAAGTGGTTTCCGAGATCGGGCAGGTCTCCGAGGCGCTGGACCAGTCGCTCGCCCTCTATCGTTGGGCGATCATGCCGTTCGCGCGGCAGTTGGAGCCGCTGTTCCCGTTCCTGACCCGGCGGTTTCACCGCGCCCGCGCCCGGCTGGATGCCACGGTCTTCCGCATGATCGCCGAGCGGCGCGCTAGCGGCGAGGATCGCGGAGACCTCCTGTCCATGCTCCTGCTGGCCCGCGACGAGGACGAAGATGGCGGGCAGATGACCGACGCGCAGATCCGCGACGAATCGATGACCCTCCTCCTGGCCGGTCACGAGACCACCGCCAACGCCCTAGCCTGGACCTGGTACCTCCTGGCCCAGGATCCCGACGTGGAGGCCCGGCTGCACGCCGAGGTGGACCAGGTGCTGGCCGGCCGCCTACCGGGCGCGGACGATGTCCCGCGACTCACCTATACCCGCATGGTGGCGGCGGAGGCGATGCGGTGCTATCCGCCCGCCTGGATCGTCGCCCGTCAGGCGGCCGAGGATTGCCCGCTGGAGGGGCTGACGATCCCCGCCGGCACGCTCGTGCTGATGAGTGAATGGGTCACCCACCACGATCCTCGCTTCTATCCGAACCCGGATCGCTTCGATCCCGAGCGGTGGACGCCGGAAGCGGCAGCCGCTCGGCCCCGCTTTGCCTACTATCCATTTGGTGGAGGCTCCCGGCTCTGCATCGGAGAGCAGTTTGCCTGGATGGAACTCGTGCTGGTCCTTGCTGTGCTCGCCTCCGCGTGGCGCTTCCGCCTGGTTCCCGGCCACGTGGTGGGACTACAGCCGGGCATCACGCTCCGCCCCAGGCACGGTGTGCGGGTGATCGCTACGCGGCGGTAACGCAGGTGCCGTCATCCACCCCAGCGAACGCCTGATTGCCAGGAATCCGGCTGTAAGGCCGACCGATTACGTGACATACCCACGGGGTGATACCGGCCCGCTGGGTCGCGGGACTTCTGCAATCGGGCGATGGCGGCTTCCACGCGCGCGGGAAACCCGAGGCCGCGCCGCGCCGTCAGTCATATGATGGAACCCGCGAATCAGATCCAACAGCTCCAATCGGCGTGGCGCCGCGGCGATCACGCAGCCGCGGCCGGTCTGCTCGAGCGGGCGGGTGTAGATAGCCGCGATGAGCACGGGCGCACGCTCCTCATGCTTGCCGCCGCGTTCGGCTGCACGGCCAGTGTAGGCCGGATGCTGGAGCGAAGCGCCGAGTTGGACGCGCAGGACGACTGGGGGCTCTCTGCCCTCGCCGTGGCCGTGATCTTCAATCGGGCCGACGTCACGGAGCTTCTCCTGGACGCCGGAGCCGATTCGTCCCTGCGGTCCAACGGCGGGTTCACGGCCCTGCATTGGGGGGTGAGCCTCGGACGCGGCGAGGCGCTCGGGCGGCTGGCGAGCCGCGTCTCGAACCTGGACCCGCAGGATGCTGGGAACTACACCCCGCTGCAGCTCGCCGCCTCTGTGAGCGAGACGGACATGGCGCGGCTGCTGCTGGACGCCGGGGCGGATCCGGGCTTCGCCAGCGTGCACCCGGTGGCGGGCCGGGGACCCGACGGACGCGTCGATGCGAATTCAGAGCCCGCCGCCTGGATCACGCCGCTGTGGATCGCCCTTAACTCCGATAATCTGGAACTGGTGCGGCTGCTGCTGGAGCATGGCGTGGCGCCTGATCCCGCCGAGCCGGGAGTGGCGCGGCATCTGATGCAGCCGGACAGCGAATTAGGCCGGTTGCTGCGCCGGGCCACCCGCACGGAGGCCCGCGACGCCGCGCGGCGAAGGGACCTGGATGCGCTCCGCCAACTCATCGACGATGGGGCGGCGCTGGACGCCTTGGATGAGAAGGGCGGCACCGTGCTGCACGCCGCTGCGCGCGGCGGCGACGAAGCGTGCCTCCGCGCGCTGGTCCAGCATGGCGCTAAGGTGGACGTGCCAGATCGAAACGGCACAACACCACTCGACTCCGCGGTGATCTACCGGAAG
>JAJFMS010000692.1 GCA_020696885.1 Armatimonadota bacterium
CTTTCGACCCGAAGGCCGGACGCGCCGCGGTGGCCTGGCTTCCCTCTCCGCAGCGAAACGGTGTGAACCGCAAAACGATCTCGTTCAGCTTGGCCGGCTGGTACTGCTCGCCGGGCCTGCTGACGGTTGGCTTCGGAGCTTTCAATCGAAGGGGTTCTTTCCTGCGCTTCGAGCTTACTTTCCGGTGCCACAAAGATGATGGCCGCTGCCCAGCAGCGCTTTAGGGCTTTTTTCGTGTGAAGTCGCTCACACCGGCCTGCCGTGCTGGCGTGCCCCGTCGGTGGCGAAGATCGGCGAGGGCAAACGGACGCGGCCCTGCAACATGACCCGTAGTTGCCGCCGCTCTCCGACGGCGAAGAGATGGGGGGAGAACACCGATGAGCAAGGATCGAAGCGAGTTATCCCGGCGCGACTTGTTGGGTCGTGCCGGCGCCGCGGCCGGACTGGGGATCGCCTCCAGCATGCTGGGCAGCCGCCCTGCCGCCGCGCAGGGCAAGCCGGGCTCCGCCAACGAGAAACTGGTGCTGGGCCTGATCGGCTGCGGCGGCATGGGCGCCGCGAATATGCGGACGCTGATGGGCAAAGCCGGCGTGGAGATCGCCGCCCTGTGCGACGTGGACGAGAGCCGCATCCCCCGAGACGCGGCGGACGTGGAGAAGAAGTACGGCCGGAAGCCGGAGATCTATAAGGACTTCCGGAAGCTGCTGGAGCGCAAGGACATCGATGCGGTGATCATCGGCACGCCGGACCACTGGCACGCGCTGCCGCTGATCATGGCCTGCGAGGCCGGCAAGGACGCCTACTGCGAGAAGCCGATCAGCCACGACATCGTCGAGGCGAAGGCGATGGACGGGGCGGTCAAGCACTTCAAGCGGATCGTACAGGTGGGCACGTGGCAGCGCAGCAACCGCGAGTTCACCGACGCGGTGGGCTACATCCGCGCCGGTAAGCTGGGGAAGGTCGTCCTTACCCGCGCCTGGAAGACCGACACCGCCACGGTAGGTCGCCAGCAGCCGAGCTCGCCGCCCTCCGGCCTGGACTACGACTTCTGGACCGGCCCCGCCGCCATGCTCCCCTACTCGCCCAACCACGTGCACAGCAACTGGCGGTGGTTCCTCAACTACGGCACCGGGATGACCGGAGACTGGGGCGTGCACATGATGGACATCGCCCTGTTGGGGATGAGTAAGGACACGGACATCGTGATGCCGTACGAGGTGACCTCCTACGGCGGCCGCCTGGCGTTCCCAGACGACGACCGCACCGCGCCCGACACGGTGCAGTCGATCATGCGGTTCAAGGACCCGGACCACGTGCTCCACTGGGAGACGGGCCGCGACCATCCGGGACGCCCGGACCACGGCACGGAGTTCGTCAGTGCGGACGGGCGCACGCTGCGCGTGTGGCGCGGCGGCTGGAAGATCCTGGACGCGGGCGGCAAGGAGCTGCCGAAGGAAGAGTCCGAGCCGACCAACGATCACTGGCAGAACTGGCTGGACTGCGTGAAGAGCCGCCAGCAACCGCGGTCCAACCTCGCCTCCATGGCCCAGACCACCATCACCTGCCACCTGGCGAACGTCTCCCTGCTGGCGGGCGAGACGGTGCGCTGGAGCAAGGAGAAGATGGACCTGGTGGGCAAGGCCGGCAAGGACACCCAGAGCTACTACCGGGAGTACCGGAAGCCGTGGAAGCTGCCGATTTATAAGGGCTAGTGTTGGGATCGCCCAGGGGGCACCCGGGTGTTGGGAGATTGCGGGCCGCCTTTCGAAAGGAAGGCGGCCCGTTGTTGTACCTTGGCCCAGGCCCGGGCAGGAGTGCTCCGGGGTTCCCCTCCCCAGCGGCACGGCCGACCCCTTTCCGCACGATCAGGGACAGGTAAAAATTCCGGTTTGTTTGCAGGAAACAGTGCGCGATGCTTCGCAATCCATAAGCGATCAATCATCCGCTTCACAGCGGCTAACCCTGAAGACGACCACCTCTCGTCCCGGTAGCCGATCAACAGTGGTACTGACACGTTGCGAAGCGTCCGACGTGACCGTGATGGGGAGGTCCGATGGCACGCGCTCCACAGACACCTGGCGGCCGTTTTTCGTGCGGCTCCGCCTGGGCCGGGCTGCTCTTGCTGGCTGCGCTGTGCGTGCTGCTGGCCGTGGGTGCGCCGCGCGCCAGGGCGCAGATGGAAGAGCACATCGAACACGCCTTCGGCGCCCAGGCGCCCAACCTCGCCCCGGTGGGCATCGCCTTCTCGGTTCCGGTTGCCCAACCCGAAGACGTGGTGGAGTTGTGGACCTATTCGATGGGTCCGGACATCGACTACTGCACCGCGGGCGGCTACTACTGCCCCATCTACGGCTTCCAGGATTCCGTCGAGATCGAGTACCAAGCCTTGGGTGGCGACCTGGGACACCTGGACGGATACGGGCAGTTCGTGGCGGACGTCGCGAACCCCACCCACTTCCGCTGCGGCCCGGTGGGTCCCGCGGGAGTCCGTGCCACGCCGGTGGATGCGGCCCAGGTCTGGGACCCGGTTGCCCACCGGCTCCTTCCCGGCTGGGATGATGACACCGGTACCCATCCCTCCCCGATTGGTGGCGCTGGGATCACCATCCGCGAGCACCAGCACCAGTGGATGGCCTCGAACGATCTCCCGCCGCCCACGGTGACCATGCAGAACTGGGTGCAGGCCGGGACCAGGGTGCCGATTACAGTCGGTCTGGGCACGGATTGGGATTGGTGCCTGGAAGACCGCTGTCCGCTGCCGGATGGCCGGATCGAGAACTCGCTGACCGTGACGGGATTTAGCGGCGGCACCTTCGGCTACTACGACGCGAACGGCCAGTGGGTGGTGAGTGGGAACCGGGCGTTGATCACCCACTGGGAGGCGCCGGGCGTGGAAGGCAACTACCCGGTGATCGTAACCGCGGATGACACGCCACGCGGCTGGATGACGCACGTTTACCCGCCGCGCATCTTCTCCAGCTATGACGATGAGCCGGTCAGCACCACCGTGGACGTTTACGTCACGCTGGAGCCGCCGCACGAGCACCAGTGGGAGGCGGTGAGCAACATCAGCCCGCCGTCGCTGTCACTGCCGTCCACCGTGCGGCCTGGGGAGCGGATCGCGCTGTCGCTCACCGGCTCCGGGTCGGACTCGGACACCTGCCTGGCCTATGACTGCCCGTTCGGGGGCACGGTGGGCAACCTCCTCCAGGTGACCTCCTGGGGCGGCGGCGGTAGCTGCGGCTACGTGGACGCGCAGGGCCAGTGGGTGCCGAGCGGCGATCCAGCGCTGATCACGCATTGGCGCGCCCCGGGAACGTTGGGTCAGGTCACCGTTTCGGCGGTGGTGGACGACCTGCCGACCGCCACCAGCCCGATCACCGGCCATGCCGACTCCACCTACAACGACGATCCGGTAGTCATCCAGGCCACCACCCAGGTAGCCGGAACCCCGGTTCACAGCCATGACTGGCAGCAGGTCTCCGATATTGCGGCGCCGGTGGTGACGGTGTCCGGCACTCCGGCGTTGGGCGCGGTGCTGGGGCTGTCCGTCAGCACCTCCGCGGACAGCGACCGCTGTGTCGCCGCGGCATGCACCTTCCCGGGGAGCACCGCCGCCAACCCGGTGAACGTGACC
>JAJFMS010000693.1 GCA_020696885.1 Armatimonadota bacterium
CGAGCACGTCCGGTCCAACGTGCGGGAGCTCGAGGGCTGCATCATCAAGCTGCTGCTCTTCGCCTCCCTCAAGCACAAGGAAGTGTCGATCGAGCTGGCCCGCGAAGCGCTGTCCGACCGGATCCGGCCGGGCGAGGACGGCCCGGCTCCAAGAGCGCGGCCCTCGATCAACAAGGTCCAGGAAGTGGTGGCGCGGCGCTGGGGCGTCACCCCGGAGGGCCTCCGCTCCAAGGCGCGGATCAAGACCCTCACGGTGCCACGACAGATCGCGATGTATCTCGCGCGCGAGCTGCTCGAGATGCAGCTGGTGGAGATCGGCCAGGCATTCGGCGGGCGCGATCACTCGACGGTCATCCACAGCGTGGACAAGGTGAGCCGTCAGATGACGCGTGATCGGAGCTTCCGTGAGCGGGTGGAGCACGCGCGGCAGGAGTTGTCCGCAGAATAATCCCCGCGTACACACGCGAGCTGTGGGAACTCTGGAATGCAGTGAAGAAGTCGGGAGCCGCGTCCCCATGGCACACAAGGTCTCGACACGGTCACGAATGGGTAACCGTCCACCACGGGAAGCGTTGCGAAAGCGGCCCACATTTCCAGAGCCTCTACTACCACTACTAGTTCTTATTATATGGAAGAGTAGTCTTGCTTATAGCCCTTGAAGGAGCGGCATGAAGCTCACGATCACGCGGGAGCAGTTGCAGGAAGGACTCGTGGCGGTGGCGGCAGCAGTACCGGCCAAGACTACCCTGCCCATCCTGTCGAACATCCTCCTGGAGGCCACGAAGGACGGCATCCGTCTCTCGGGCACCGATCTCGACATCTCGGTGAGCACCACGGTGCCCGCGCAGGTGGACCAGGAGGGCGCGATTACACTCCCGGCCCGCAAGCTGGTCGAGATCGTGCGCGAGCTGCCGAGCGCCGCGATCCGGCTGACGGGCGCGGGCGAGCAGCGGGTCACCATCGAGTGTGGTCGCTCGAGGTTCAGGCTGCTCGGTCTGCCGCGGGAGGAGTTTCCTGCCTTTCCGGCGGTCAAGTTCGATGGCGGATGGAAGGCACCAGCCAAGGACCTCCAGAAGCTGATCGGCCACGTCGCCTTTGCCGCCAGCACCGAAGAGAGCCGACCGATCCTGAACGGCGTGCTGTGGGAGCTCCGGCCCGAGCGGATGCGGATGGTGGCCACCAACGGCCATCGTCTCGCGCGCATGGACGTGCCGACTCCGCCGGCGGGCAGCTCCGCCCAGGCCGACCTGATCGTGCCGCCCAAGGCGCTGGAGCAGATCCGCCGGCTCTTCGGCGCCGACGACGTGGTGGAGATCGCCCGGAGCGAGAATCACCTCGGCTTCCGTGCGGTCGGGACCCAGATCTTCACCCGCCTCATCGAAGGTCCGTATCCCAATTACGAGCAGGTGATTCCGCGGGAGAACGACAAGTCGGCCACCGCCGACAAGGCGGCATTCACCTCCGCCCTCCGCCGCATGAGCATCGTGGCGAGCGACCAGACCCATCGGATCCGGATGGCCTTCGCCAACGGGTCGTGCAAGCTTTCCGTGCAGACGCCGGACCTGGGCGAGGCGCAGGAGGAGCTGACGGTGAGCTACGAGGGGGACCCGCTGGAGATCGGGTTCAACGCGTCGTATCTGTTGGAGATCTTGAAGTTCATCCCCACCGACGAGATCCGGATGACGTTCAAGGCGCCCGAGCGGGCCGCCACGTGCGAGCCGGTCGGATGGGACGATCCGGCGAGCTATCTCACGCTGGTGATGCCGCTTCGACTGGTGGACTGACCCGCTGTCACCCTGAGCTATTCTCTCCGCTCCAGGTAAACTCCGCGAAAGGGGGCCATGCATCGAGATGGCCCCTCACTTCGTTCAGGGTGACAGCGGTGATGGTTTGAGAGGACCTGGAAGGGTCTCCACCGGCGCACGGAGCGAGTCGAGTAACGAGTCCATCCCTGGCGTCCACATGATACTGTCACCCGGCTGTGGGATGGGCTCTTCCGGGACCTGCGGGACTTCGATCCGCTCCCCCCGCATTCGCCTGAGAATCAGTTCCTGCCGCCGGCGCATTCGCACCGGCCGGTACGCCGGATTCGAGGTCCGCGGAAACGGGAGCGTGGCCGCAAGCGCCGCAGCCTGGTTCTCGGTCAGGCGTCGCGCGGACTTCCGGTAGTAGCGCCGGCTCGCCGCCTCGACTCCCCATACGCCTTCACCCAGCTCCGCGATGTTGAGGTAGAGCTCCAGGATCCGCCGCTTGGGCAGCGCCAGCTCCAGGCGGTAAGCCGTCACCGCCTCCTTCAGCTTCCGCAGCGGGTTTCGGGAGGGCGAGAGATACAGGTTCTTGGCGACCTGCTGGCTGATGGTGCTCGCACCCCGGAGCGCCTCTTTCCTCTTGGGAATGCTCCCCAGCGCGCGCCACAGGGCTTCCCGGTCCCTGGCCGAGCTCCAGTCGAACCGGCCTCGGCGGTAGCCCAGCGCGTGGCGCACCTCGTACCAGTCGATGCCGGAGTGGACCCAGAAGCGCGCGTCCTCCCCGGTCACGGCGGCTTCGGCCATTGCAGGCGCGATGGAGTCGAGCGGTATCGGCCGGTAGCCTCCCGGGGCCGATCTTCCCTTCGGCTCCGCTGAGCGGCGCATGAACTCCGTCTCCGCGGGCCAGTGGCTGCGATACCACAGCGGCGGCGGCCAGACGGCGAGGAGCCAGAGGAGAAAGAGGGCCGGCGGGAGGAGGATCAGCCAGGCCCGCCGGACCCTTCGGCTACGGGCCCGGCGAGAGCGAGGTGACGACGTAGGTGCTCGAGCGGGTGACGGGCACGGTCTGCCCCACCGCGGGCACGGAGATGGTCATCTCACCCGTGTCGGTGCCTCGCGCCGATACCAGGACCCCGTCCACCGCGAGACTGTGGACGCCGCTCCGCGTGCCGGATGCGGTCATCTCGAGCTCCTGATCGCCTTGAAGCCGCTTGCCGGAGCGCTGGTACTTGCTGCTCGTCTCCAGCGGGACCGCTTCACGGCCCGAGATCTCCTCCTTTCCGGACGCGCGATAGACGGTGACCGCCTCCTCGCTTCCGGTGAACGCGTCGGAGACCAGCGGATAGCTGGTGGAATCGGTCCACTGCATCCCCTCGCGTACGCCACCCTCCGGCAGCGCGGGGAACAGGTACCGGAGATAGCCGGCCAGCTCGGCTGTCAGTGTCCCCGACCGGTCGGGCTTGAGCTCGGAGAGTGTGCCCACCCCCGAGAGCGTGCCGCTCCAGGTCGTGCCCAGCGCTGCGATGACCGAGTCGGCCGGCACCGGGGCGCCGCTCTCGGTCGCCTCCAGCGAGTCGAGGGCAACGGTGACCCGGTAGCTCCCTCGCGCCGGCGCCTGGGCGATCGTGAGGTGCACCAGCGCGACGCGCTCGCGGGTCTGGATCTGGCTGGCCCCACCCTGGTACTCGAACACCAGGCTGTCGCGGTGCTCCAGTCGGTACCGCGCCCCGCTCACCGGGCGATACGTCACCGCGGGTCCGGTTCCCTCCTCGGGTGGGGGCGGCGCGGACGGATCGATCGGCTTCGGTGCCGGGCCGCCCGTCCCCTCCCCGCCGGAGGCCGTACTGGAGCTGCAGGCGCCGAGGAACAGCGCCGC
>JAJFMS010000694.1 GCA_020696885.1 Armatimonadota bacterium
CGCCGCTCATCCTGGTGGCGATCATCCAGGCGCTGATGACGGCGGAGTTCCGCGGCGGCCGGGTGCTGCGCCTGGCGGGGCTCTTGGTGCTGAATACGCTCGTGGCGATCGTGATCGGCCTGGCTGTGGCGAACGTGATGCAGCCCGGCAAGCACGCGCACCTGACCCCGGCCCCGCCGGCGAGGCTGGCGGACAAAGCGAATAGTCCGGAGCAGCGGCAGGTGCTGGAAACGATGGAGGAGTTCGGCTTCAAGCCGTCCGCCGAGAAGAAGGATCCCCTCGCCCAGTTCCTGGATAACGTTCCCGACAGCCTCCTGCGCCCGCTGGTAGAGAACAACAAGGTCCTGGGCGTGATCTTCGTCGCCGTGGCGTTCGGCATCGCCTTCCGCTCCTCGCGGCGGCGGAAAGTCGAGACGGTGGAAGACCTGGTCGGCGTGATCTTCGATGCCTTGCTCACCATCCTCCACTGGGTGATTCAGGTCGTCCCGATCGGGGTGTTCGGAATCGTCGCCGGCCTGGTGGCGGAGAAGGGCTTCCAGCCGTTCTTCGCGCTGGGCGCGTTCATCGTGGCGGTGCTGGTGGCGCTGGCACACTGCTCCGCGGCACCCGGGACGCGCTGGTCATGGCGTTCTCCACCGCCAGCTCCACGGCCACCATGCCGGTCACCTACGCCGCCCTGCGAGACCGGGTGAAGATCCGCGAGGAGTCCGCTAGCATGGGCGCGCTGGTGGGCGCCAACTTCAACAACGACGGCACGGCGCTCTACGAGGCGATGTCCGCGCTGTTCATCGCCCAGATGCTGGGGATGAACCTCTCGTTGGACAAGCAGCTTATCGTGGTGGTGACCTCCATCTTCGCGTCCATCGGGGCGGCGGGGATCCCGGAGGCCGGTCTCGTTACTATGACGCTGGTCTTCAAAGCGGTGGGGCTGCCTACGGAGTACATCGCGCTGCTGATTACCGTGGATTGGTTCCTGGACCGGTGCCGCACCGCCATCAACGTGATGGGTGATACCAACGTGAGCTGCGTCCTGGATGGGAAGATCGCCCCGGAGCCGTCTCCGGTCTGAGGCGTGCCCACGGTTTCAGCTCCAGCGCCAGGCGGGTAAATGGACGGCAGAACACACTGGAGATCGCGAATGGCATCCCGAGCGAACGCCCTCCTACTCGTCGCCTCGGCCGCAGCTATGCTGGCTGCCGGGGCGACGGCGCAGACGCCTGAGCGCGAGCGGCCCGTACCCCGGAGGGAGACCCCCACCCGGAGCGCGCCGGCCCGTCAGCGGGTGTTCGAAGGCACGTCGCGGCGAGGGAGCGTGGACGAGGCGCTGCAGAATGCGGTGGCCGCGGCGCTCCGGTCGCTGCCGGGCGCGGACCGCCTGGTGCGCTACCGGGTGCGGGACATCACCGGCGAATCCGGCGGCATCGCGGGGTTGAACCTCGTCCGGGTGACGATTGAGCTGCCGGCAGAGACCGCCGGCGAGACCATCGAGCATCCCGCCGACCTCACCCCCGCCGAGATCCACGAAGCGCTGGAGCTGGAGGTCCGCGTCCGCCCGGAGCGTCCGGTGCGCGGCGAGTCGCTTACGTTTGAGCTGACGGTGCGGAATCGCGGCGACCGTCTCGTGACGCTGCCGTTTACCAACGGGAAGCAGTTCGATTTCGAGGTCTCGCGGAATGGCAAGCCGGTGACGCGCTGGAGCACCAACCGCGTCTTCCCGCAGGCGCTCAGCTCGGTGACGGTGGGGCCGGGGCAGTCCATCACCTTCAGCGGCCGGTTGAGCCAGCGCGCCGCGCCGGCGGCACCGGGCACCTACCGGGTGCGCGGCTTCCTCCCGTCCGCCATCGGCGGCCTGGTGCTGGAAGACGCCGCCACCTTCACCATTGCCGCCAGGTAGTCCGGCCACCACCAGCCACCAGCCACCAGCCACTAACCAGGCAGGAGTGCCCGGCCCGGTTCGGGAACCGGTTACCATCGCACTCCACCGGACCACTGTATTGACCACCGACGAACTCCGCGCGCGCCTTGCCCGCCTGCCCCGGGTGGGCCTGTCACACCTCCCCACTCCGCTGGAGCCGCTGCCTCGCCTCTCCGCAGCCCTCGGGGACGTGGAGATCTGGATCAAGCGGGATGACTGCACCGGGCTCGCGTTCGGCGGCAACAAAGCGCGGCAGCTCGAGTTCACCATCGGCGAGGCGGTGGCGCAGGGCGCCGACTGTGTGATCCAGGGCGCGGGCGCGCAGAGCAACCACTGCCGCCAGGCCGCCGCTGCTGCCGCGAAGCTGGGCCTGGGCTGCCACCTGGTGCTGGCCCGCGACGAGCGCGGCGACGGCTCGGATGCTTCCACGGAAGCCCCCCAGGGCAACCTGCTGCTGCATCGACTCCTGGGCGCTAAGATCCACTGGACCGACGCGCCGCTGGGGGCTCCTCTCGAAGCGGAGAAGGTGGCCCTCGCGGCGCGTCTCCGCGCGCAGGGACACCGTCCATACGTGATCGGCGGCTCGCGCGCCAAGCTGCTCAGCGCCGCCGGCTACGCGCTGGAGCTGTGCGAGCTGGTGGAGCAATGCGCCACCGCCGGGCTCACCACCGGCCGCAGCGCACAGCCGGGCCCGGATTACCTCTACCTCGCCACTACCGGCGCCACCCACGCGGGCCTGGTCCTCGGGGCTCGGGCGCTTGGGCTGGAGTTCGCCATCCAGGCGATCGCCCAGATCGCCTGGGGCGTGGACGTGCCGTCCGTCGTGGCGGAGATCGCCGGCGAGCTCGCCGCAGAGCTGGAGATCGACGTCGCCATCGAGCCGGCCTCGATCCGCCACACCGAGGAGTACGTCGGCCCCGGCTACGGCATCCTCTCCCGGGAGGCGCGCGTCGCCATCGAGCTGGTGGCCCGCACGGAAGGCGTGCTGCTGGACCCGTTCTACACCGGCAAAGCCATGGCCGGCCTGATCGCGCACGTGCGCAAAGGGATCGTCCGCCCCGGCAGCCGGGTGGTGTTCATCCACACCGGAGGCCTTCCGGCGCTGTTCACGGAAGCCGCGGAGCTCACGGCCTGAGGGGTGTGCTGCAGGTCTGCGAACGTGATGCGGGGCCCGTAGCAAAGCACCTCGTGCGCGTGGGGGAGTCAGCGCTGCCTCGAGGATCGTCCCGGCTCGGCCCTACAGCGCCGCCGTTGACGGTATACGACGCAGCCGGGTCCGGCGCCTGGGGGAAGGTAGGCGGGTCCGCATCGCCGGGCAGCTTCGGAATGTCGCGTCTGAAGAACGAGGGTCCGGAGGCGTCCGTTCTCGCCTCCGGCCGCGCTACGGCCACCGGCTCCGCCTGGACACCGAGCCCGCCGTGGGAAATGACGCTGCGGACGCTGAGCGTCTTGCCGGGCTCCAGGCTGACTCGCTGCTCCGGCGCATACCCGGTGTCGGGGCAGAGCAGGCCAAAGCAGTCTTCCCCGGCGTAGTCGAGCGCCAGCCGGAACCTCCCACGAGCATCGGTTCGTGCTGCTTGCTCCAGCACGAACATCTCCTGGCGGCCCGCTACCGGGCGAACCCGGCGGTTCCGAACCGGACGCCCGTCCGTTCCCATTACCTGCCCCGTCAGGAAGGAGCAAGGGAGCATCGCCAGCCGGATCGCGCTATTCTTTCCGGGCGCGATCTCCAGCGTGGGGTAACTGGGGTACCGCACCATGCCCTCGCCGGAGAGAGGCACCGACTCGTAGAAACCATCCGCTTTCCACCGTAGTTCCCAGATCCCGGATGGCAGGTACGCCCGGACCCTGCCCTTACGATCGGCACGCACCGAAACGCGGCGATACTCCTTCGCCTCCCCCACCCGGGTCAGTGTGACGAGCGCCTCGGGCACGGCTCGGCCGGCGTCATCCACCACGCTCCCAGAGAGGGATCCGGTGTCCGGCACCGCCCACGAAGTGGACAACCCCAGCGCCAGGGTGAACCCCAGTAGGCACCAGGAGCGGACCGTGGCGGGAGCTCTCTGCATGGTCGGATGTTCCTTGACGCACCGGCCCTTCAGCCGGTTAGAAGCTCGCTCGGACTTCACTCGGGGCTCGGCGGCTGGTGTGGCTAGGCAGCCTCCTGTGGTATTCTACCGGACGCGCCGGCGTTGACACGCGGCTTACAGGCAGGGTGCAGCGCCACGCGACTCGAAATCTCTCCCTCAGGCGCGGGCGCTACTGGTGCGC
>JAJFMS010000017.1 GCA_020696885.1 Armatimonadota bacterium
ACCGACTTGGCCAGAACGGGCTCTCCTACCGGGTGCTGCGGGCCTACCTCAGCCGCTGGCGCGACGACCCGCGCTACTTGCGCGAGTTGGCCCAGGTAATGCAGCGGGCTGGGTGGCCGCGCGAAGCGCTCTCCTACGCGCGTCGCGCCGGCGAGCCGACCGATCCGGCGGACAAGACCCAGCTTTCAGAGCTGGAGAAGCGCGCCACGGACGAGCTAACCACCGTCTTCACGCCGCGGTAACCGCGGCGTGAACTCCGCCTCGTGCTGCTTCCAGCCCAGCCGGCCCGGTAGACTGCCGCCTTCGGGTTCATCTCTAGCCCAGAAACGAACACGGCCTCCCGAAGCCGGGAGGCCGTGTTCGTGTGGCTTTTTGCTCCCCCGAAGGGGCGATAGGGCGAATGAGGAGAATTGAACCCCCGGCCTCCAGGGCCACAACCTGGCGCTCTACCACTGAGCTACACCCGCCGTATGTTTTCGCTCGCAAATACTAGCACATCCCGTCGCGAGGCTCAAGAGGGGATCTCTACGCGTCTACGCTGGCGAGGGAGCGGCTGCGCCGGAGTAAGAGTATGAGCAGGAGCAAGAGTAGGATGGGAACGGTCGGGAGGCAGGGGAGCGGCGGTGTTGCCGGGTAGCCTGGCCTGGTTTGTGGGAGCAGGCGTGTCGAGGAAGGAGACCGCGGCTGTCTCCCGCGAACCGGTGGTTGGAAGCACGGCCGCTGGGAGATCAGGTGGGGGAACCGATGGCAAAGGCGCTGAAGGTGGGAGTGATCGGGGTAGGCGGGATCGCGCGGACGCATTTCCCGGGCTGGCACGAAAGCCCGGATGCGGAGCTCGCCGCGCTTTCGGACGTGGTGCCGGAGACGCTGCAGCGGATCGGCTCGGAGCAGGGCGTGAGCCGCCTCTATGAGAAAGCGGAAGACCTGATCGCGGACCCCGAGATCGACATCGTCGACATCTGCACCCCGAACAACTACCACGCGCCGCTGGCCGTGGCAGCGCTGAACGCCGGCAAGCACGTGCTCTGCGAGAAGCCGCTGGCGCCGACCCCGGACGCCATCCGGGAGATGATCGCTGCCCGGGACCGCAGCGGGAAGAAGCTGATGACGGCACAGCACTTCCGCTTCCAGGGCACCTCGAAGGCACTCAAAGCGGAGTTGGATACCGGCCTCCTCGGGGACGTCTACCACGCGCGGAGCTGGATGCTGCGGCGCCAGGCCGCTCCCACGCGGCCCGGGTTCATCCAGAAGCAGCACAGCAGCGGCGGACCGTGCATCGATATCGGCGTGCACATCCTGGACCTTACCCTCTGGATGATGGGCTTTCCGAAGCCGGTGTCCGTTACCGGGGTCACGCAGGACAAACTGGTCCGCAAGCCGGGCGCCTTCAGCATCTGGGGCGGCGCGATCCCCGCCCAGCAGTTCGACGTGGAGGAGTTCGCCGCCGCCTTCGTGCGCTTCGAGAACGGCGCCACGCTGATCCTGGAAGTGTCCTGGCTGCTCCACCACAAGACCACGATGGAAGACATGCAGATGTGGCTCTACGGGGATAAGGCCGGAGCCCACTGGCCCGCCAACGAGATCCTGTGGAGCAACAACGAGACCCAGCAGCAGCTCAACGTGCAGCTCGTGCGTGCGGAGACCGGGGAGCCGCACGCCAAGGAGTGCGTCGCCTTTGCCGCGGCGGTGGCGAATGACCAGCCCTCCCCGGTGCCGGCGGAGGAGTCGCTGGCGGTGATGACGATCCTGGACGGACTGTACCGCAGCGCGGCGGAGGGCCGCGAGATCCGGTTCGATTGAGCCCCGCTGAAACTCAGGTGAACCGGACCCACACTGCGCTCGACTAACCGCGCGATCCCAACCGATGCGTGGAAGGTCACAAGTGCGATAGCCAGTGAGCGGTGGTCCGATGAGCTGGATGGCCACTGCGGCTGGTCACTGATCGCAGTCGTTATTGTCCGGGGGTTTCTTCCGCGTCAGCGCTTTCGACAACCCCGCGAGCCACTACTGCATGATCGTCATCCTCACGCTTATGGTCCTGGCATTGGGCCCGGTCAGTATGGCAGGATTTGCCCTTGCCGTGACGGCGCTTGTGGTCTGGGTCCGGGCATGGGAACTGCGGCGGGTGACCGCCCTACTCGCGCTGGTAGACCTCGTGCTCGTGCCGCTCTGGGTGTTGGGTTCTACCTGCGGGAGCCTCCTGTTGGATGAGCGGGACACCGGGATCTTCTCCGGACCTCATGGGTCATTGTTGTTGCAGGCGGCGATCGTCGCGTACGTCCTCAGCGCCGGGATCACGGCGGGTCTGCTCTGCGGGAAGAGCGCGCCCGACTGGATGACGCCCGCCACCGGTATCTGGTCGCGGCGGCTGCTCGCGCTGCTGGCGGTGGCCGGATTCGTGCTGGCCTCAACCGGTGAGCTGTTCTGGTTGGCCGGGGCCGCGAGCGTGACGGATAAGCTCCTTGCTGCGGGCCTGGCCGCAACGGTGGCTGCGTACCTCACACCTACGTGGGATGTGCTCGTCCGCGGCTGGATTCTGCCCGGCCCTGCGATCCCGGAGGAGATCGCCGCGCACCTGGAGACAGCGACACGGCAGCCGGCGAGCGGCATCGCTCACCCGGCAGCTACTGAGAAGCTCCAGGAGCTTCGGAGGTTGAGCTGACCGGGAGGTCAGCCGTAGCCGTCTCCGCGTCAGAGCCGCGGAACCGCTCGACAGTGGGCCGGCTGTGGCCCAGCCGGATGGTGATCATCCCGGCGCGGTCGGTCCGCACCACCGGCACGCCGGCCGCGTTCAGCCTCGCGAGAGCTCCCGGAGCGGGGTGGCCGAACCGGTTGCGCCGACCGCACGAAATCAGAGCAAGGCGCGGCTGTACTGCCGCCAACAGCTCCTCCCCCGTGGAGCCTTCGCTGCCGTGGTGGCCCACCTTCAGCAGGTCGGCGCGCAGCGAAGGTCCCGTGCCGATCAGCTCGCGCTCCGCCGGCAGCCCGGCGTCTCCCGTTAGTAAGACTCGCGCTCCGCTGTCTTCCCACATCGCCACCAGGGAGACCTCGTTGTCGGAACGCTCTCGCGTCTGCGCGGCCGGTCCCAGCATCGTGAGGTGGGACCGGCCGAAGTCGAGGCGTTCGCCAGCGGAGACCGCGCGCAGTGAGACTCCCGCCCGCCGCGCGGCGTCTCTGGCCTCGATCCAGGGCTGGGGCTCTTCCATCCCGCTCCAGAACACGATCTCCCGGGGCGGGAACTCCTCGCAGAGGCGAGGCAACCCGCCGACGTGATCCAGATGCGGATGGGAGACCAGCACGGCATCGAGCTGCTTCACCCGGAGCGCGCGGAGGATGCGGGGGAGGGCGACCCCCGCGGTCGGTGGGCCGGCGTCTACCAGCACGTTGCTGCCGTCGGTGCCCTGGAGCAGCACCGCGTCTCCCTGGCCGATATCGAGCGCGCGGACGGTCGGCGTGCTGGGCGTGGGGGCGGGGGTGAGGTCGGAGAGCGTTGTCAGGCCGCACAGCAGCACGAGTAAGGCGGCGGTGTAGGCGCGGCGAAATGGAGGGCGGGCCAGCACCGCGAGGAGCCCGAACACCACGGGGATCAGCCAGAGCGGCGGCGGATACACCGGTCCCGCCCCCAGCGGCGAAGAGGCGAAGAAGTGTGCCCAGCCGGTGAGCGCCTCCGCGCCGACCTGGGTGGGCCAGGCCAGCAGCGGAGCCCCCAGGTGCGCCAGCGCGGCGTGGGCGATGACCAGGTGGATAAACAGCGCAGCGAGCGGCGCCACCACGCAGTTGGCGAGGACAGCGGTCCAGGAGCCGGTGTGGAAGTGGAACGCCAGCAGCGGCGCCGTCACCAGGTGTGCGGCCAGGCAGACCGACAGCACCTGGCTGGCAAGCATCCAGACGCGGCGGCCGTACGAGCCCGGATCCGCGTCGGGCTGCCGGGGCGGCGGACCGAGCAGTGCCTGCAGCGCCGGCGCCACCCAGATCAGCGCCCAGACGGCGGAGAACGAGAGCTGCGCGCCCACGTCCAGGAAGCAGAACGGCTGGAACGCGAGGAGGAGCAGCGCGGCCGCGCCCAGGCAGTTGGCGCCATCTGCCTTCCGGCCGGCGAGGAGGGCTCCCACCAGCAACGCGCCCATCACGGCCGCACGAGAAACCGAAGCGTCGCCGCCCGTGGTGGTGTGGAAGAAGGCGATGGCGACGATGCCCAGGCCCCACCACCAGCCGCGCGCTTCCCAGCAGCGCCCGCCCAGCCAGAGAAACAGCAGCAGTACCATCCCCACCTGCGTGCCGGACACCACCAGCAGGTGCAGCGTGCCGGAACCCTGGAAGTCCGCCTCCACCTGCTGCGCCAGCTCGGGATCGGCGGTCTCCACGTCTCCAAGCAGGAAGCTGTTGGCTACGAAGGCGGCGGTCGGGGAGAGGGTGCTCTGGTTCAGCGAGACCACCCGCCTCCGGAAGTCGCTCGCAGCCAGCTCCCAGGGGCCGGGTGCGACCGCCCCGGTCCGCGTGTAGCCGCCGGGCCGGGCGAAGACCACCCGTCGCACCCCCAGGCGCAGCCAGCCGAGGCGCCGGTCGAAGTCCCCGGGGTTGGTGGCCGGCAGCGGGTCCTCCAGCCGCCCGCTGATCTCCGCCAGGTCCCCTTCCGCCGCAGGCGAGGGGACGAAGGCGCCGTATCGGGCACGGTCCTCGACCCAGGCCCCGCGCTCCCGGCGCCGGCTGGCCAGGAAGACGAGACGGGTGCCGGCTTCACTGAAAGAGAGGAGGCGCTCCACTCGTCCCTGGACCGTAACCGGAGCCCCCTCCGGCAGGTCTGTGAGAGTGGCGGGCGCGAGCGTGAGCGCAGCCAGGCAGCCGTAGACGCTGGCCAGGGAGATGAGCGCTCCCACGGCGCGGGCTCCGAACGCCGCGGCGGCGCAGCCCACGGCGGCAATGAGGAGCCAGGTCCCCACCGCGAGATCCAGCCGGTAGGTGGCCCACGCCGCCCCGCCTGCCGCCAGGGCGAGCCAGTAGCACGGCCGGCGAAGGTACCAGTCTAGGCGTGGTGGGCGGGCCGGAAGCTGAAGCATGCGGGCAAAAAGGCGAACGGCCGGTCGATCGGGCTACCGCACCCTTCGGGGTGCCGAGCCGTAGCTCCTTCTGAGACCCCGGCCACGCCGCGCGGGCCGCGATGTCGCTGAAATGTGTCGTAGGATTCGGTAATCGCACTGAAGAACGGAGGCTCAGAGTGGATTGGTGCGGGGGCTCAGCCGGGAATAAGTGCGTTAATCGGACGGGTGCGTGCGGGTATATGAAGCTGGAACGATGCGCCCGTTCCACTGCCGAGTTCTTTCCTCGTCAGGCTGGCAGGGGTTTCGAGAGTTGTATCTCTGGGAACCTGTTGTTTACCTAACCGAGATGGTGTCTACCCTCCTAGTCCGGTCGCGACGGATTCCGGCCGCAACAGAACCAATCAAGTAAGGACGCACGCATGCAGCATCTCACGGATGAGACCGTCCCCGGACTTGACGATTCGGAAGAGATCCCGCAAGAGCCCCAGAATTCGGCGCAGTGGCTGACCGCGTCGGACGCGCGCCTGCTGACGGCTGCCGAAGAGGTGGATCTGGCGCGGCAGGTGCGTGCCGGTAGCCTGGAGGCGCGCCAGCGGATGGTGGAGGCGAACCTGCGCCTCGTGATCAGCATCGCCAAGCGGTACCGGTGCCGGGGTCTCTCCTTTGAGGACCTGGTGCAGGAAGGCATCATCGGGCTGATGGCCGCCATCGCCCGGTACGATCCGGACAAGGGCTACCGGTTCTCCACCTACGCCACGCACTGGATCCGGCAGGCGATCGGCCGCTCCATCGATAACCACGGCCGCCTCATCCGGCTGCCCAGCCACGTCTCGGACGCCCTCCGGAAGCTGGAGAGGTGCCGCTCCCTCCTGGCTCGCCGCCTGGGCCGCCAGCCGACCCTCACCGAGCTGTCCCAGGAGACGGACGTGCCGGTGAAGAAGCTCCAGGGCCTCCTCCAGTCGTCGCAGGAGCCGTTGTCGCTGGACGCGCTGCTTGGCGAGACGGAAGAGACGTCCCTCGGCGACCTGCTGCTGGACACCGCTGCGCCGGACCCGGAGCAGCAGACGATCCACAGCCGCGGCCGGGAGTCGCTGGAGAACATCCTCAACGTGCTCCGCCCGCGCGAACGGCGGGTCATCGAGAAGCGGTTCGGGTTTGCGGATGGCCGCGTCCACTCGCTGCAGGAAGTGGGCGAGCAGCTCCAGATGTCCCGCGAGGGCGTGCGGCAGATCGAGGTGCGCGCGCTGCGGAAGCTGAAGCAGGCCGCGCACGCGTTCCGGCTGGACGACTGCGCCGTGTAGTCTGCCTGGCGTGCCGGCCTGTGGTTGAATCCCGCTATCTCGCCCCACATCGCCGCCACTCCCGTCCTTACCAAGGAGGGGCTGGGGGAGGTCGTCTCGGGCACGGTCGCCGGCCACAGGAGAACCTCCCCAACGCCTCCATGGTAAGGAGGGGAGCCCTTCGCTCCACGGCTACGGGGTACGCGCGAACCTCAACGGGAGCCAATGGCGTCGAGGTCCGGCGCCTTGACCCGCGGGAGCGCCACGATCCCACCCCGTTCGCCGATGTAGTAGACGTGACGGCCTAGCAGCATGCCGCCCCGATCGTCGAGGCGTTAATCCGTCCTCTGGAGGCACGCGCCTGTTTTCCAGGTCCCGGGCCGTGGCGCGGGACTCCTGGTGCCCGCCGTATTCCACTCCGTCGGCCACGAGTGAGCTGGCGAGACCCCGCACCGCAAAGGGGTTGCCGGTACGCCGCAGCTACCAGTACCCGGGCGGGAGGATTCCCGCCGACGCGCTCGAAGCGGCCTGTTCCCGGCAACGCGCGGTTAGAATTCCGGAACCGGCTCCACCAGCGCCTCCGGCGGGGTGAAGGACATCCCCCAGCGTCCCGCCGTAAGCCTGCGCCGAATAGAGCAGCGTGGTGTGCCGGAGGTGCGACCAGCTCGCCAGCAAGGTGTTGAGCGACTTGTAATGCCAGGCGCCGTTGCTCCACGTCCGAAACGAGGCTGCGGGAGAGCTAATACCAGAGCGCCGGCATGGCGTCCGACGTCACGAGGAGGGGGAGGTTGCAGCCGGACGGCGACCTCAGTGACTGCGGCTCCCCTCCGCGGTGCTCCGGTTTCGGAAGCCAGAATCGCTTCCGGGACGGATGCATACCTGACAAGTGATCCCGATTCGATTACGCTTGACTGGTACTTTCGCCCGCCAAGACATTTCGGCCGGGCCGCCGTTATCCCCCCTGATGAGCACTTATCCCGTATACAACGTCAATATCGTCTCCGATACCGTGTTGCCTACCCCTCGCGAGATCATGGATCAGCTCCCGCTCACCGAGGAGCTTCAGGAGCGAATCGTCCGGTACCGGATCGAGCTCCAGCGCATCCTGAACGGGGAGGACTCCCGCCTCTTCGTGGTGGTGGGCCCGTGTTCGATCCACGACACCCGCTCCGCCCTCGAGTATGCCGGCCGCCTGTCCGAGCTCGCCGCTAAGGTGAGCGACACCATGCTCCTGGTGATGCGCGTCTACTTCGAGAAGCCGCGCACCGTGAGCGGCTGGAAGGGCTTCATCAACGACCCGGACCTGGACGACTCCTTCCACATCCAGGATGGCCTCTTCCGCGCGCGCCAGCTCCTGCTCCAGCTTGCGGAGCTGGGCCTGCCGGTGGGGACGGAAGCGCTGGATCCGATCACGCCGCAGTACATCGGGGACCTCATCGGCTGGACCGCCATCGGCGCCCGGACCACCGAGTCGCAGACCCACCGGGAGATGACCAGCGGTCTTTCCACGCCGGTGGCGTTCAAGAACGGCACGGACGGCAACATCGAGGTGGCGATCAACGCCGTGCGCTCGGCGGCGCTCCCGCACCGTTTCCTGGGCATCAACGCGGACGGCCAGTGCTCCGTGTTCCCCACCCGCGGCAACCGGTACGGGCACGTGGTCCTGCGCGGCGGCGTTCGACCCAACTACGATGCCGAGAGCATCGCGGCGTGCGAGGCGCGGTTGGAGAAGGCCGGGCTCCGGCCGAACATCGTGGTGGATTGCAGCCACGGCAACTCTTCGAAGGACCCGTCCCGGCAACCGCTGGTGTTCCGGAGTTGCATCGATCAGGTGCTGGAGGGCAACAGCTCCATCGTGGGGCTGATGCTCGAAGGGCACCTGTTCGCCGGCCGGCAGGATGTGCCCGCCGACCCGAAGGAGCTGCGCTACGGCGTCTCCATCACGGACGGCTGCATCGATTGGGAGACCACCGAGCAGTTGATCCTGGATGCGCATGAGCGGCTGGCAAGCGGTTCGACGGACGGCGCCTAGTTCGCCCCACGTTGAAAGGCGGGGCTAGCAGTCGGTCGTCCCTACGGGACTGCGGATGCTGGCTCGCCCTCCATTTGAACCACCGACTCACGCACTGCTCCAGGCATGTAATTCGAACAGATGTTTGCTATACTGGCGCATGGGTACTTCCATGCCGGTCGTCCGTTGTTGACGGTGCCGGGGCGAGGTTGCTATGCGCCAGTCCAGCCTGTTCGATTCCCCTGCCCTGCCGCCTTCGTTCCCTGCGGAGCGGGTTCCCGGGGAGAGCGGCGCTCCGCCGCCGGAGTGGGTGCCGCTTTCGACCCTGGACGGATCGGAGCCCGGTCCGCCGCGCCGCACCGGCATCGCGCGGCTTGCCGCCGAGGCCCCGGAGCTCGACTTCCGCAACGACGTGGACTACCGGGAGCTTCCCTGTAAAACGCTCATCGCGCCGGTGGTGAGCGAGCGGGTGCCGTTCGAGTACTCGATCAACCCGTACCGGGGCTGCGAGTTCGGGTGTACCTACTGCTACGCCCGCTACACGCACGAGTTCATGGACCTCGAGAACTGGCTGGACTTTGAGCGGAAGATCTTCGTGAAGCAGGGCGCGCGCGAGGCGCTGCTGCGCGACCTGCGGCGCTTGGACCTGCGCGGAAAGCACGTCGCCATCGGCACGGCCACCGATCCCTACCAGCCGGCGGAGCGCCGCTACTGCCTCACGCGAAGTCTTCTGGAGTTGCTCGCAGGACGGCGCGGGCTGGACCTCTCCATCACCACCAAGAGCGACCTGGTGGCCCGGGACGTGGACCTCCTCCAGCGCATCACGGAGCACAACACGCTGCAGGTCAACGTCACCATCACCACGCCGCACTACGAGCTCTCCCGCCGCACCGAGCCGCGCGCGCCGCGGCCGGATAAACGGTTGGCGGCGGTGCGGACCCTCTCGGATGCCGGCGTGGTGGCCGGCGTCTTCGTGATGCCGGTGCTGCCGCGCATCAACGACTCGCACGCGGACCTGGACCTGCTCATCCGGCAGGCGAAGGAGGCCGGAGCGCGGTATCTGGCCGCCCAGGTGCTCTTCCTCCGCAACTGCTCCAAGAAGCGGTACTTCCCGTTCATCGAGGAGCGCTTCCCGGAGCTGCTTCCTTACTACCACCGCCTCTACGATCGCCGTCACTCCGAAGCGCTGACCACCTACAGCCGGCACAAGCAGGATGAGATCTACCGGATCAAGCAGCGCTACGGCCTGGTGGGATTTCGTGCCGCGAGGGCCGCGGAGAGCCCAGCACCGGAACAGTTGGAGCTGTTCGAGGCCTAGTGAACGGGTTCTGCTAGTCGCAACACGACTGGGGGACGTGCAGATCCCACGTGCGGTACAGCGTAGGGGCATCCGCTGTGATTGCCCTGGCCAGGGTTTCCTACCGGCGCCGGCAGAGCGGTTCCCACCAGTTGGGGACGGTACGGCTTTGCTGGCGCCGGCACCGTCGTCGTTTCCAGGGCAACCACGGCGGCCACGGCGGATGCCCCTACCAAGCAAGGCCCTCGAGCTTACCTGATGATCCCGAAGCAGTGGCGAATCGAAGGCGTAGCACAACGGGTACCCCGCTGCGCTACGGTTTAACTCGCTAGCGAGGCGGTGCCTCGTGCTCCGCAGCGGGTACGCCACCGCTCGTTCCGGGAACGGGGAGCGCTCACGCAGGGCGTGGCGTTCCGAGTCCGGTAGGAGATGTTTCGCAGTCGACACGTACGCCGCACCGGGAGCTCGTACCGTCTCAACATGACCGCTTGGCGGTTGCGGGGACTTCACCAGGGCGCCGCCCCGAAGGGAGCGGTGGGCGCGCAAAGCCATACCGACCCCGAGCGGTGGTTACGGCTCTGCCGACGCTGGGATTGAGGCCTGACGAGGGCAACCACGGCGTGTGCCCCTACGTAGCACCGCGCGCTTGGTTTGCACGTTCCCTCCCCGCAGCGCTACGGCAGCAGCGTCGGCACCAGGGAGTTGGTAAGGTGCTCGATCATCGTGGCGACGGCGCCCTGCCGCTTGCTGCCGCAGGCCCGGATGATGCGGCAGTCCTCGAAGGAAGGCCGCAACGTCCCGAGCTGGCTCCGCGCCAGGAGCATGGTCACCGAGTCGTTGCCGCCGCCGCCCAGGAGCAATGCGTTCGTCGCGCCGGAGAGCCTTTCTCGCAAGCGCGGCTCCAGGTGGGCTTGGTGGGGTGTCAACATCGTTTCTCTGCGGACCTACACCGACGCCCGAAAAACGAATGCGCAGCGGTGTTTAGCCGCCGCGGCTTCGGGTAGTATCCGGTTGTCAAGATGAAATGAGACAGAAGAGCACTCCTTGCGGGGAGCGTGTGGCAGGGCGAAAGCCGGGCGGAGAAGCGAGGGGCTCCGCCCGGTTTGCCGTACGCCCTATGTATGCGGCGGAAAGGCCAATGCGGTGGTTGTCTTCCGCTTGTACCCCTGGTAGGTCTCGACCACGGTGGTGAAGTCGTAGGTCTCACCACAGACCGGCGCGGCTCCCGGCAGCGGAATCTCCAACTCCTGCGTCTGTCCCGGCGCGACCTTGAATTCCGCGGTCGTGACGTCCTGCAGGAACCGGTCCGGGTTGGAGATCGACAGCTTCCCGTTCAACAGCCGGGTCTGGAACGGGTTGGTCACCTTGACCAACAGCTTGAACACCCCCGGCACCAGCTCGATCTTCGGTTCCACGATCCGGACTTTCAGTACCGCCCGCGCGGCCTTGTCGCCCTCGCCGATGGTGGTATGGAGGCTGTACTCGCCCGCGGCTTCCCGGGAGGCGGTCAGCTTCGGATAGGTCTTCGTGCCCCATCCGGGGACGGTGCCCTTCCACCGGGGATCCGCCGCCACGGTGACGGCGCGATCCACCTCGAACGCCGGTGTTCCGGTGAAGGTCTTCCCGGTGGGACTGGGGACGAACAGCTCCACCGGATAGGTTTCTCCGGGCGCCAGGTCCAGCTCCAGCGGCTTGAATGCCATCGGTGCCGCGGGCTTGGCGGCTGTCTTCACCAGAGCCGGCTTAGCGGCCGGCTTCTTGGGAGCCGGGGCCGCGCTGACCACCGTCGCTCCGATTCCACTTGCCAGAATTGAGATTGACCAACCGTTCATCCCTACTCCCTTGGCTCACCGCGCCGGTTGCGCCGCGTTGCTGCTGGGATTCTAGCAGCATCGGTGGATGCCTGCGGAAGGGCGAGGCTGAGAACGCGCCAGAACCGGATCCAGTGTCGCCGCGATCGCGCTCCACGTCGATGACGTCAGGCTCCGGCCGTTCAATCCGTTCGGGAAGAAGAGGCCCGCTCGTCAAGCTCGTGCGAATCATGAGCAGACCGCTTTGGAGCCTGCGGCTGCCTCCGTCAACCGGTCTTCGCCGCACATCCAGATTTAATCCGTCGTTGACGTAGGTCGTTCGATAATTACGCGGTTGTTATCGAGCCGAACGGCAAGCTATTGCCGGGAGAAAGCGGAAAACCGCACGGATCACGCCAGCACCGCCACTGCGTCCAAGGTCGCGTACCGCCACGGAGAGGGCTTCATGGCGCTCTACGGAGACGGCCACGCCAAGTAGTTGAAGTGGGGCAGTACCAAGGCAAAGGATTGGAGCATCCAGTCCGACTAAGCCGGCCCGCAGCAGGAAGCAGGGCGAAGTGGACGTGTCCGACCAACTCTCCTTGTCCGGGCACGTCCGCATTCGAGTAGCAAGGTGCGTATGAAGAGATTACTCCCGTTCCTCGTGCTGGCGACTAGCTGCACGGTGCCCGCAGCGGCCTGGTGGCCGGAAGGCCACAGCGTAATTGCGGACGGCGCTGTGCGGTCGCTGCCCGCCGACGTTCCGTCGTGGTTCCGCGCGGGTGGGGGGCTCGTCGCTCACCTGGCGCAGGACCCCGATGTGGCTAAGAGTCCCCAGGTCCCGATCGCCCGGGACACCGAGGACCCCGAACATTACCTCGACTTCGAGCTCCTCAAGGGCAAGCCGCTGCCGGCCACCCGTCACGAGTTCCTGCGACTGTGCGCGCGGGACGGCCTGGACCCGAAGGACGTCGGCACCCTGCCCTATGCGGTGGCCGGCTGGACGGAGCGCCTGGCGATCGCGTTCGCCGAGCACCGGAAGTGGCCGGACAACCCGCACATCCGCACCAAGTGCCAGGTTTACGCCGGCATCCTCTCCCACTACACCGGCGACCTGTGCATGCCGCTGCACACCACCATCCACCACGACGGACGCGCCCGCCCAGACGGCACTACCCCGCGCTCCGGGATCCACGCTCGTGTGGACTCCTTGATCGAGAAGGTGGGCCTCACGCCGGACGAGCTGGCGCGCGATCAGAAGATCGAGCCCGCTGAGCAGCTGCTGCCGTACGTGGTTGCCGAAATCGAGCAGAGCCGTGCTCTCATCGACCGCACCTACGAGCTCGAGCCGCAACTGCCGCCCAGCCAGGGAGCGTGGAAGCCCTCACCCGAGGTGCTCGCCTACACGCGAGAGCGAGGTCGCGAAAGTACTCGCTTCACCGCCGCACTGTTCCTCACCGCCTGGCGCAACTCCGCCGGCATCAAACTGCCGCCCTGGCTGAACCGGAAGTAGGTGTTGGGCGTTGGGTGTTGGGGCT
>JAJFMS010000695.1 GCA_020696885.1 Armatimonadota bacterium
CGGGACTACCCGGCCACCGTCAACGACGCCTACCTGTGGGGCATGACCCAGGAACTGGGCCGCGCGATGCTGGGCGCGCCCGCGGTGCAGGAGCTGGCGCCGGTGATGGGCGGCGAGGACCTCGCGTTCTACGCGGAGCAGGTGCCGGGCTGCTTCGTGGCGGTGGGGGTGCGCAACGAGGAGCAGGGCTCTATCTACAGCGTGCACCATCCCCGCTTCAAGGTGGACGAGGAGTCGCTCCCGATCGGGACGGCGCTGCACGTCGGGTTCGCGCTCCGCTCCCTGGACGAGCTGCAGCCTGTCGAGTAGCGTGCGGAGGAAGGCTCACCTACGCTTGCGCGGCCTGATAACGCCCGTAACCGAGTGGTTGCCCGGATTCCCGGAGCCGCCGTCTGTGGTACGTGCTGCCCGCATGCCTCCGGGACTGCCCTGACCTCTCTGCTTTGCCGGGTGGTGGGCGGGCGAGCCGAGGCCCGGCAGGCCGTGAACGACCGGCCTATCCGACCGAACGCCCCTCCCGGGGCCTGATGGCGGGCAACTGGAGGCCCGTTTACGGGCGTTCGGTCGAGTAGCCCGGTCCGTTCACGGCCGGGCGGGTCTGGGACTGATCGCTCCATCGCGGCTGACCGCCCCGGCCATGGCGTTACCAGGCCACGGAAGGGTCCACATAGTACTGCGCCTTGCAGCGCACACGGCCACGAGCTACCCGCCCGGGCCCTCCGGCTTGGGACGCGGACGCTCCCGGATCCGGGCCGGAAAATCGCTGAGGTGCCGGACGTCCTCATACTTCCCGCCTCGCTCCAGGAAGTGCATTCGTTCCACCGGCCTACCGCTCACCCCGGTCTTGAACGTGCCCACCTGCACGGAGAGGCTCACCGAGCGACCATCCCCCAGCGGGGCGGTAGCCTCCACGCACATTGGGAAGTCGCGGCCCCGATCGGCCGGGGTGCCGGACTGTTCCCCGCAGTCGTCCACGCGCCATTCGATGGGGGCGGACGGCCCCACCAACTGGCGCAGCCACCGTTCCAGCGTCACCCGGGGCAGCTTCGGATCGAGCCTGGAGACGAGCGCCCGCTTTGCCGCCGCGATGGCGCGCGCTTCCTGGCGCGTGGGCTTTGCCTGGCCCGCCCGCGCTCCAGCAAATGCAAGAAAGCACGCCAGGAGCAGCAGGCTCAGCCGGCGACCGGCGGTTGGAAACGCTACGTGATTCAACTTCCGGACCCTCCCAGAACCACCGTTTCAAGTCGTGATTTCACCGTCGAACTCAGACCCGCAAAACTACCACCATCAGGGCGTGGACCGGGCCACAGCCAGGTGCGAGTCCGCGCCCTAAAGCCCTCTTATCCGATGACGAGCTTCTCCGCAAGCTCACTCCGTCGAGGAAGACCTCCGGAGATCGACGAGAGGATGCCGGCGCCGCTGGTCACCTGCTACCTGTGAGCCCGGCTCCCGGTCTACGGTTCATATCCTGCAGGGCGTGGTTCAACGAAGGGGTAGGCCATGTCACGGACGTCAGTCGCAGCGTTGGTCGTTGTTGGGGTCGTCGCAGGAGTCTCTATGGCGGCCTCTGCCGCGGGGCCCGGACGGACGTCCCGGCCTTCGGCGGAGCCTTCGCAGGAAGCCCTGGCGCCGGTGGAGCGGGACTGGGAGGGTCGCGGTTGGAAAGCGGTGGTCCCGCACGCCTACGTCTTGAAGCGGCTGCTGCCGGCGCTTACCATCCCGAAGCCGAGAGCCGCTCCGGTGTTCTGGGTGAAGGGCGGCACCCGGGTACCGGTGCTGGAGCAGGGACGCGAGTGGTGGAAGATAGGCTGGACCGAGGGGCGCACCGGCTGGGTACGAGCGCGGGACGTGGAGCCGCACGCCTCCTTCATTCTGATGGATACGCGCACCGGCAAGGTCCAGCGGCGCCTGGCTGCGAAGGGGCAGCTCGGTGCCCTGTCTGACGGCAAGCACCTGTGGTCCATCTCCAACTCCGGCATCACGCGCACGCTACTCGGTGAGCGGCCCGCGCTCTGGTCTCGCGCCGTGGCGGCCGACCGGGACGCGCCGTTCCCGGATTCGAGCCTGTGGACCCCCGAGCGCTCCCACTTCTACGTCCGCTCCCAAACCGGCGAGACCGGCCCGCTACTCCGCGCGGCGGTGGCCACGGGCGGCGTGGAGGCGGTCGGTACCCCGCCTGCGGGGCGTCTCGCGGGTCTTTCGGGGGAGCGCCTGATCATCATCGACAGCAGTGACGGGAATCGCGCGCATCTCTACGATCCGGAGACCGCCCGCACCCTGCGGCGCGTGCCGGCCGGCGGGGGTGTGGTGAGCCGAACCGGAGCCACCTTCCTCACGCGGGACCAGGAGCTGTTACGGTGCAACTCCGACTTGCGGCAGACCCACCGGGTGCGTCTGCCGTACTCGATCGACTCCGTCAGCCTGTCGATCGGCGAGGAGTTCGTGGCGGCAACCGGCCTCAGCAACGAGGCCGGTTACGGGGTGCGCATCTACCGGGCGGATACGCTCCGGCTGGTGATCTCCCTGGAGCTCCCGGAGGAGATCCCCGACCTCTACCTGCAACGCTTCGGCAAGTCCGCACGCGGCTGGTGGCTGGTTGGGAATGCAGAAGGCCGGATGGCACTGGTGGCGCGCTTCACCAGTCGCGGCAAGTTCCTGGGCTTCCGGGAAGCGATGTCTCCGGCCACCGTCAGTGCGGATGGGAGCCAGGCCTACCTGAGCAACGAGGACGAGGTGCTGGTAGTGGACACCGCCACGGGACGGAGCCGTAAGTTCCCGCTTACCTGGCGCCGCTCGCTGCCTGCGCACTATATCCCGAAGCCCACGATGCCGGAGTTCCCCACACACCCGGAAGTGTCGTCGCTAGCACTCTCGCCAGACGGGCACACGCTCATCGTCACAGAATGGCTATCCGGCGACCCGAGTGGGTGATGAGCCCCCGGCCCCCGTGCGGGGCCCTAGTGAGAAGTCGAGGGATACCGGAGTAGGGGGGTACAGCGGAAGAGGACGCGGCGCCCCCTGCCTGCATCACTCCGCCGCCCCTTCGCGCATCACCACGCGGTTGGTATAGCCGCCTTCCATCTGTCCGTCTTGCCGGCGCAGCGCCCAGTCGTAGACCTCCGTTTCCCGGATCTCCACTACCTGTCCGGCGCGGAGATCCATCCGGATCTGCGGGTTGTTCATCAACTGCGCCTTGATCCGGTCGCCGGTCCAGGTGTTCACCGCCAGCCACATGTACTCGTGCTGATCCCCGCCGGTAGGAAACCCGTGCTTGACGATTAGCGTCTCGCCCGGCGACAGGCCTGCCTGGAACCGCCGCTTTACCCCCGGCAGCTCGCTCACGGCCTGCAGGTGTGCCGCCTCCATCGCCTCGCTGTCGGACTTTACGTTCCGCATGGTGCTCTCCCCGCTGCCCAGGAGGTCCGAGAGCACGCTGCTCAGCCAGACGCCGTGTTTCTCGCGGATCGCCGCCGGCGCCAGGATGCGGAGGAAGTCATCGCCCCGGCCGCGGCCGGAGATGAACTCCAGCCGGACTTCCGTCCAGCCGCGCGCGCCTTCGGGGGGACCATCGAACTGGCTCTCGCGGTAGGCCGCGACCACGTCTTCCAGGG
>JAJFMS010000696.1 GCA_020696885.1 Armatimonadota bacterium
GAGGGCGCGTCGCGCTTCCTCGTCATAGGCAATCATCTTGGCTGCCATAGCTGCTGGTTCTCCTTCGTGAAACGAAGATCGAGAGAGTGCGGGGCGCGTTCCGAAGAGCCCGCCGCCGCGTCGGTTCGTGAAAAGCTTGGGGTCGGGAGGGATGCTCCCGCGGTGGTGGTGCGTCGCCTCCCGTCAGTTACGGGTGGACGACCGGTTGACCAGTGCGGAGACTAGTCTTCCTGCACGGCGTAGATCGAGTCCTGGTCCAGGATGAGGAGCTCCTCACCGTCCAGCTTGATCTCGTTGCCGCCATACTTGGAGTAGACGACGGTGTCGCCTTCCTTCACGGCCATCGGAGCGCGGCTGCCGTTCTCGAGCACGCGGCCCGGGCCAACCGCGACCACCTTGCCCTGCTGGGGCCGTTCGCGGGCCGCATCCGGAAGGACGATCCCTCCCGCGGTGCGCTCTTCGGCGGTAGACGCCTTAACGACGACCTTGTCGCCGAGCGGACGAATCTTCATGGACTCTTGCCTCCTCTGGTGGTGGGTGGGTGGCTGGTTCTAATCTTTAGTTTAGCACTCAAACCGTGTGAGTGCTAAAGCCGCTAATTTATAGCACCGCCTCTCCCGCAGTGTCAAGCCTGCTGCGTGCAGCATTCCGGACCGTCGAGTGACAATCGGTTGCCTTGAGACCGACCGGGAGCCGCGGTACGCGTCACGCACCGGGCAGGCAAGCGTCTCAGGCGTGCGTGGGCTACCCGGAGCTCGTAATTCGTACTGCGTAAGGAAACCGCCCTCGCTCGGTGGACCTTACGCATTACGGATTACGAATTACAACCCGCCCGCTCGTTCGCCGCCGTCCTCGCCACTCGGCCCGCATCACGGAACGACCCCCGAGACCCCCGAGACCCAGCGCCGTTTGACTTGGGCTGTCACCCTGGCTATAATCGGCCTGGATTGCCGGTTCTCGCGCCCCGGCCGCCTTCCCACTGGCGGGCGCGGGCGTTTGTATGTACGGCAGCACCGTTTTTCCGAAGCCCCGGCCGCTGGCCGGCGCCGCTTCGGGGTCGCGCCCGTTCCACCGGTGGCGCAGAGAGAAGGAAGCCATGATCCTCCAGTCCACGGACGAGCTCGAAGAGTACATCGGCAACAAGTACTCCCTGGTGATCGTCGCCGCCAAGCGCGCGCGCCAGTTGAAGGAAGGCCACCCGGCGCTCTCCCGCGATACCTCCCCCAACCCGCTCTCCGTGGCGCTGCGCGAGGTGCAGGAGCACATGCTGCAGCCGGTCGCTCCGCCCGAGGAAGAGGTCGCGCCGGCGCCGCGCGACGTCATTGCCTCCCTGGCCGGCGTGGACTTCGATCTGGACGACGACATGGATCTGGATGAGGGCGACGCGGTGGATGACCTCGCCGCGCTGCTCATCGGCTCCGACGAGGAAGATGACGAGCCCGAGGCCGATCGCGAAGAGACGGACGACGTGCTGGGCACCGGCACGGCCACCGCGGATGCCGACGAGGAAGAAGAGGACGAGACCGAGACGGACACCTCCCTCGATTCAGCCGACGATGATGAGGACGAAGCCGACGAGGAGTAGTCGTTACACCGCCGCTTGCGCGCCCACCGCGCGGCATCGGCGGTGCGACCGGTGCGGGTAGTGGATGTAACGGGATCGGTGCGGCCGTAAGGCCGCGTTCCCCTTCCATTACTCCGCTACTCCATCACTCCACTACTCCCTACTGGTTCGGCGGGACATGGGCACGCGAACGGGCGTGGCGCTTCGGGAGCCGTGAGGTCATAGGTGCAGTCACAGCGAGACTTATACGAGGTCCTCGGCATCGCGCGTGAGGCCGACCAGGACGAGATCCGGAAAGCCTACCGTAAGCTGGCCCGCCAGCACCACCCGGACGTCAACCCGGACGATCCGGGTGCGGCGGATCGGTTCAAGGAGATCAGCCAGGCGTACGAGATCCTGTCCGATCCCCAGAAGCGGGCTCGCTACGAGCAGCTCGGCGCCGCGGGCATCAACGGCGATCCGGGCGGCGGCGACTTCGGGTTCGGCGGCGGCTTCGGCGGCTTCTCGGACATCTTCGACGTCTTCTTCGGCGCCGGCGGCCGCGGGGGCGCGGCCACGGAGCGCGGCCCGGACCGCGGTGCGGATCTCCGCTACGACATGGAGATCACCCTGGAAGAGGTGCTGGCCGGCGTCCACAAGACGATTCCGGTCAACCGCCAGGAGCGATGCACCGGCTGCGGCGGCAGCGGCGCGAAAGAGGGCACGCGAGCCCAGACCTGTGTAGCGTGCGGCGGCGCCGGGGCGATTCGCACCGCCCGGCAGACGCTGTTCGGCACCATGAGCCAGGTGACGGAGTGCTACCGGTGCCACGGCTCCGGGCAGCTCATCACGGATCCCTGCCCTCGCTGCCACGGCCGCGGGCAGGAGCGCCAGAGCCGGAAGATCGAAGTCGACGTGCCCCCCGGCGTGGAAGAGCGCAGCCGCATCCGCCTTACCGGGCAGGGCGAGGCCGGCCCGAACGGCGGCGCGTCCGGCGACCTGTACGTTTTCATCCACATCAAGCAGCATCCGGTGTTCCGCCGGCGCGGGATGGACCTGGTCAGTGAGATCGAGGTCTCCTTCCCCTGCGCAGGCCTGGGCGGCAACATCACCATCCCCACCCTCGAAGGCACCGAGTCGATCCGCATCCCCGAAGGCACCCAGTCCGGCGACGTCTTCCGGCTGCGGGGCAAGGGCCTGCCGGAGCTGCACCGCGCGAACAATCGCGGCGACCAGCACGTGGTGGTGCGCGTGAAGACCCCCACGCACCTCAACGAGCGGCAGCGCCGCGCGCTGGAAGAGTTCGCGTCCGCCAGCGGCGAGGACCTCAACCACCCCGCGCACGCTCCCAAGCAGGAGAAAGGCTTCTTCGAGTGGGTCCGGAACCTCTTCACCGGCCACGAGGACGACGAGAAGTCGAAGTAGCCACTCATGCGCTGGGCTGAAATCTCCCTGAAGGCTGCCCCTACCTCCGTAGAGGCAGCCTCGTCTGCGTTGACCGAGGCCGGCTGCGCCGGGGTCCTCTCGCTGGACCCGAACGCCGTCTCGTCGGACCCATTCGCCGAGCAGCAGGATCAGAGCGCCGCGGCCCGCGCCGCCCGCGGCAGCGCCTGCACCGTCACCGGCTACCTGCCGGTCGACGATCGCCTCGAAGCGGCCCTGGACGACATCCAGGAGCGCCTGGCCGTGCTCACGGAGTGCGGGCTGGACGTGGGCGACGGCCTCACCCTCCGCACCGTGGACGACGACACCTGGGCGGACGCCTGGAAGGCCTACTTCAAGCCGATCCGCGTGGGCGAGCGCTTCGTCATCAAGCCGACCTGGGAGCCCTGGGACGCCGCGCCGGAAGACCGGGTCATCGAGATCGACCCCGGGATGGCGTTCGGCTCCGGCTCCCACCAGACCACCCGGCTCTGCCTCCAGCTCCTGGAAGAGAACGTGCAGCCGGGCGAGCGCTTGCTCGACTGGGGCACCGGCAGCGGCATCCTGGCCATCGGCGCCGCCTGCCTGGGCGCGACCGAGATCGTGGCCATCGACCTCGACCCGCTCGCGGTGCGCGTAGCCGCG
>JAJFMS010000697.1 GCA_020696885.1 Armatimonadota bacterium
ATGCCGGGGTAGGCTGGATCTACGGCCTGCACGATCGCCCCTGGGGCGAGCGGCCGATCTACGGCACCGTGCGCTGCATGATGGCGTCCGGCCTGGAGCGGAAGTGCGACATCCGCGCCTACGTGCGCCAGGTAGACGCGCTCGTACGAGAGGCCGGGTCGCCGG
Source organism: Armatimonadota bacterium (assembly GCA_020696885.1). The sequence goes on from JAJFMS010000697.1 coordinate 166, forward strand.
AATAGCCGGCCGAGGGCTACTCGAGGAAGCCCTGCTCCCGGGCGCGCTCCGGGCGGCGGAACCGGGCCATCGCCTTGCGCATCCGGTGGAAGCCGAACCGCTGATAGCAGCGCTCTTTGCCGGGGACCGCGAAGAGCACCACCGGCCCGGCCGGCAGGTCTTCCAGTAGCGCCTCCATGATCCGGCTGCCGATGCCCTGGCCCTGCAGCTCCGGCAGCAAGGCGACGTCGTAGACCGCCGCGTAGAACTCCCCGTCCAAGAGCACGCGCCCGGCCCCACGAGGCGCTCCCCGTTTGCCTCCCATCAGGCCCCCGGCGTCCAGGCCAGCGCCCGCACCTCGCCGAACTCGATCGGGAGCTTCGTCCAGGTCTCACCGCCGTCCAGGGTGCGGAAGAGCTGCCCATTGATGCTGGCCACGTAGACCCGTCGCGGGTCCGCGCGGTGGAACCCCAAGGCCCAGACCGTGCTGTTGGTCACCTGGGGCAGAGCCAGGCGCTCCCAGGTGCCGCCCAGATCCCCGGTGCGGTACAGGCCGCCCTGGTTGCCGGGCGGGCCGTTGCCGGCTCCCACCCACACCCTGTGCGGGTCGTCCGGAGGGATGGCGCAGGCGCGGGTGTAGGGCCAGGGGAAGACGCTTCCCACCCCCAGCGGCGTCCAGGTATCGCCGTCGTCCTCGCTGCGGTTCACGTCGTTGTTGGTGGTGGCCAGCAGGGTGCGGCGGCCGTTCCACACGGAGGCCAGGCCGTGGATATCCTGGCTGGAGAGACCCTCCGAGAGCACCTCCCACGTGCGGCCCCCGTCCCGGCTGCGGCGGGCGCCGGCAATCTCGATCCCGGCGAACAGCGTGCCGTCTTCGGGGTCGATGAGCACGCAGGTCACCCGGGGCGCCAGCGGGGCGCCGTTCACGCACTCGCGGGGCATGTGCGCGTTCAGTTGCTCCCAGGTGCCGCCGCCGTCCCCGGTGCGGTAGAGGCCCGCCGGGCAGGTGCCGGCCAGCAGCACGTCCGGATCCCGCGGGTCGCGCGCCAGCGACCAGATCTGCAGCCCGTCCATCGGCGAGGGCACGCGCTCCCAGGAATCCGCGCCGTTGCCGGAGCGGAAGAGGCCGGTCTCCGTGCCCAGGTGGAGCACCTGCGGATTGTCCGGGTGCGTCAGCAGGGCGCGGATATCGCTCTCCGCGTGCAGGCCCAGGCTGGCGCGCGCGAAGGTGAGGCCCCCGTCCCGGCTTCGGAATACGCTCTGCCCGATGGTTCCTACGTATACGGTGCACCGGTCCGCCATGGTCAGGGTTCCTCGTGGAGTGATGGAGTAATGGAGTGATGGGGGGAACGCGGCCGAACGGCCGCACCAGTACCCAACACTCCAACACTCCACTACTCCAACACTCCACTACTCCATCACTGCGGTTGCTGTTCCTCGCGGCGTCCCTGGATCACCTGCCCCTCGCCGCACGAGCGCCCGCCGTGCCATCACGTGCAGAGACACGGTGCGGAAACCAGGCGCGGCGGGTATAGTTCCCGCAGGAATGGCACGGAATGTGCCGAATTCTGGTTGGGAATGCCGGAGCGCGCGCCGGCAGGGGGAAGGCGATGCTGTTCACGAAGAAGCGCGAGGCCAACGCCGCGCCCCGCGGCCGGGTGCTGGCCCGCGGCGAGCGCACCATCCTGCGGGAGTTTGAGCGTGCGGATATCGACCGCTGGGTGGCGTGGCCTCGGCATCCGGACCCGCTCTTCGACAGCTACAATCCGCCCGTGCTCACGGAGCGCCAGCGGGACCTCTACTATCGCCAGCGCATGGAATCCACGGACACGCGGCAGTTCAGCGTGGACGACCTGCACGGGCACTTCATCGGCCGGATCTCCCTGCGTGAGATCGACTGGCAGCACGGCGCCTCGGTGCTCGGGGTCTCCTTCCATCCCGGCCGGCTGAACCAGGGGCTGGGCTCGGACGCCCTGTGGCAGTTCCTGGGGTTCTACTTCGGGCGGTTGAACATGAGCGCGCTCTTCCTGGACGTGGCCGCGTTCAACCTGCGCGCTTACCGGGTGTATGAGAAGTGCGGCTTCCACCGGTGCGGGCAGCGCTGGGGCGATGCGCAGACCGACGTGGCCGGCGTTTTCCGGCGCCGCGACTACGAGAACATCCGCCACCTGTTCCACTGGGAATACGGGCTGGTGCGGCCGCTGTTGATCGACATGGTGGTCCGGCGCCCGGAATGGGAGCGGCTCCACGAGTCGCGCGAGTCCAGCCGTCCCGAACGCCCGTCCGCATGAGCCTCGTTCGCCCGGCGCCGGACCGACCGGCGAATCGCGGACGTCTCCGTACGCCTCGCACGCCCGCATCCGGGCTGCGTGAGTCACGCTTCTCGGCCAGCACCTCTTGAACTACTCCGCGCTCCTGCCGTCCCTTGCCTGGGTTGCCGCCGTTCCCACGGTGCTGGGCCTCCGCTTCGCGCTGTCGGCGGTTGCCGTCCCGCTGCTCTACCGCGCGCTGGGGGAGGAGGGACAGGGTTGGGGCGGCGGAATCCTGGCCATCCTGCGCCGCGCCGCCTTTGCCGCCCTGGGCGCTTACGTCCTCTTCGCCCTCACCGCGAGCTGGGTGCCGGAACAGCGGGATCCCGAGTACGGGCGCGGCTTCGAAGCGTTCCGGATCGGCTCCTACTACTTCCGCACCACGTTCACGGAGCTGCCCGCGGAAGAGCCCGCCGAGGGCGGCAACCACGGGGAAGCGGCGATCAGCAAGCTCCGGGAGGCGGTCCGGCTCGTGCCGGAGAGCGCCTACCTGCGGCGGTACCTGGGGATCGCGCTGGCGCACGCCGGGCGGTATCCGGAAGCGTTGACCACGCTCGAAGCAGCGATGCAGCACCTCTCCGAGCGCGCCCCGGAGCGCGCCCGGCAGGAGCTGGAGGTCTGGAGAACCCTGTTCGGGCCGGAGCCGCCCTCCCGCGGCGCCCTGGCCGCTGTCCGCGAGCGGGTGGAGAGCTACGGGCTCGGTTGGATCGGCCGCGTGGCGGTAGTCTCGGCCTACCAGCGTATCGGGCCGAAGGCGGCGCCCCGGGAGCTGCGCGAGGAGATCCGGACGGAAGCCGCGGAGTATTTCCGCCAGTTGCTCCTGGGCGCCGCTTTCGCGCTCCTCATCATCCCCCAGCTCGGGCTGATCTGCCTGGTGGTCGGCATCATCCTGGCCCGTAAGGGGGTACTGCGGATGGAGCCGTCCGGGCTCCATCCGGTCGGTCCGATCCTCTGGGAAGGCTTCATCCTGATGCTCGCGTCCGGGATGCTGCCGGTGCTCTGGATGTTCGGCGGCAAGCGGCCTTCCGCGGAGACCCAGCCCGGGCTGGTGGCATGGCTCCTCCTGGTGCGGGACGTGGTGCAGGTCTCCGCCATCGCCTACCTGGCGGTCCGCCTGCGGCAGCGCGGGCTGAGTCTCGCGGAGATCGGGCTCCACC
>JAJFMS010000698.1 GCA_020696885.1 Armatimonadota bacterium
TGGTCGATGAGGTTAGTGGTCTCATTGGGGTCGTTCTTCAGGTCGAACAGCTGGAGGTGGCCGACCTTCGGGTAGCCGATCAGCTTCCAGCGGTCGTCGCGGACCGCCCGCTGCAGGTCGAGGAACGGAAGGAAGACCGAGTCGCGCACCGACTTCCGCTTACCTTCCCAGAGCGGCCGCAGGCTCTCGCCTTCCAGGCCGGCCGGCGGCTGCACCTGCAGCACATCGCAGAGGGTGGGGTAGAGGTCGAGGAGGTAGGTGAACGCCTTCGTGGACTTGCCAGCCGGGACGCCGGGGCCGGACACGATCAGCGGGGTGCGCATGCTGTGCTCGAAGACGCTCTGCTTGCCCAGCAGGCCGTGGCTACCCAGCGCCAGCCCGTTGTCCGCGGCGAAGACGATGAGGGTGTCGTCCGCCTGGCCGGACCGCTTCAGCGCGGCGAGGATCCGGCCGATCTGCTCGTCCATGTGCGTGATCAGCCCGTAGTATTCTGCAAGCTGGTCGCGGATCATCGACTCGGTCCGCGGCCAGGCGCCGAGGTTCTCGTCCCGGCCGCCATCCATCATCCCGTTGTCGAACGTCAACTGCGGCTGGAAGTTCTTCGGCAGCGGCGGCAGGCTGCGGTAGTACGGCTCCCGGTACGCCAGCGGCGGCTGGCGCGGATCGTGAGGCGCCGTGAAGGCCACGTAGCAGAAGAATGGCTTGCGGCCATCCTGGCCCTGCAAGAACTCGATGGCCGAGTCCGCAAACAGCTCGCTGGAGAACTTCTCGCCCACGCGCTCGGCGGAGAGCTTGCCGTCCGGGCCGAGGTCACGCACCGGCACCTGGGTGTGGTCCGACATCCCGCCGAACATCACCGTCTTGCCCCGCTGGAAGGCGCGGAGCCACGACGGCTGCCCGTTGTGCCACTTGCCGGTACCAAAAGTGGAGAAGCCGTGCGCGCCGAGGTGCTCCGTGAGCAGCCGCTCGCCCTTGAGCGTAGGCGCGTCGATGTGCAACCACGTCTTGCCGCTCATCAACATCGCCCGGCTGGGCACGCACACCGCGCCGCTGTTGCCGCCGAAGACGTAGTTGCCGCGGAAGCTGAAGCCGGAGGTGGCCAGGCGGTCCAGGTTCGGGGTGCGGATGTGGGAGTTGCCCCAGGCGCGGATCGTGTCCGCTCGCATGTCGTCCGCGAAGAGGAAGAGGATGTTCTTCGGCCGGGCGGACTGCGGCCGAGCCGGGCCGGCGACCGTAAGCACGGCCAGCAGGGAGAACAGGAGGGCGGCGGGTCGAATCATCGGGACAGGCTCCGGCACTGAAGACTGGATGATCCTTCGAGCCGCCGGGGGCTCATCCCTGCGTGGCTCAGCGCTCCGGCGTTCGCTCGATGCCGGACAGCACCGTCCGGAGCGCCTGCGCCAGGTGCTGCACATACGGCTCTTCCACAATCTCGGCGTGCTCGCCCGGCACGGCGTGCACCTCCACGCCCTCCTGCGCTACCCGGGACCACCCATTGTCCCATTCCGGAATGCAGCCCACCGGCTGCTGCTCGGCGCGGAACAGGATGATCCGGCCGGGATACTCATCGCGGCGGTATTCCCGGGCCGCCTGCAGGTGCCCGAGCCCGATGTCTTCCAACAGCCGCGGGAGCGTCTCCCCGGCTCGATGGACTCGCCGGTACCACGAGCCCAACATTCTCCGCCGGATCAGGTCTCGCAGCGACACCAGGCGGACGCGCAGGTAGCGGGAGCGTCCGGCAGCCGGCTGTTTCAGGAAATACGCCACGTGGGCGGCCGCTCGCGCCAGCCTCCCGGGGAACCGCGGGTAGCCGGGACCCTTGGAGTCGAGCAGCCCGAGGAATGCCACCTCCGCACCGCTGCGCCGGAGCTGCTGCGCCATCTCCAGGGCGATGTTGCCGCCGAACGAGAGGCCCAGCAGGTGGTACGGGCCGGCCGGCTGCACCTCCCGCACTGCCTGGACATACTCCGCGGCCATCTCCTCCACCGAGAGATGCCGCGGCGCGGCGCCGCCGAGGGCTGGCGCCTGAAGGCCATAGAACGGCTGCTCATCACCCAGCAGGGCGGAGAGCTTCAGGTAGCACATGACCCCGCCGCCGATGCCGTGGACGGCGAAGATCGGCACGCGATGCCCCGAAGGCTGGATCGGCACCAATACTGGGGAACCCACGGGCGGATCCCCGGTCTCGAGGAGCCGGGCCATCTCGGCGATGGTGGGGGCGTGCATCACCGCGGCCAGCGGCAACGCTCGGCCGAAAGCGCGCTCCACCCGGATGAGCAACTGCACCGCCAGGAGCGAATGGCCGCCTGCCTGGAAGAAATCGTCATGGATGCTCGTCGGCGCGGCCCGGAGGACTTCGGACCAGATGGCGCAGAGACGCCGCTCCACGTCGTCGCGCGGTCCGGTCGGAGTTGGAGCGGTCGCCGTTTCCGGCGCCGGATTCGGCAGCGAGCGACGCACCAACTTGCCGCTCGGGCTCAGCGGCAGCCGGTCGATGACGGTGTACGTGGCGGGCACGAGGGCCGCGGGCAGCCGGTCTGCCAGGAACCGCCGCAGCTCACCTAGCGCCGCACGATCCGTAGTCACCACGTAGGCGGCCAGCACGGCCTCACCATGCGGGGAGCTGCGGACATCGACCGCCGCCTCGCGCACCGCCGGGTGCTGCCGCAGCGCCGCCTCGACCTCGCCGAGCTCGATGCGGACGCCGCGAAGCTTCACCTGCTGGTCCAGCCGCCCGACCACCACGAGGTCGCCATCGGCCCGGAAGTAGCCGCGGTCACCGGTCAGGTAGATCCGGTCATCGGGATCTATCTGATGGAACGGGTTCTCGATGAACCGCAGCGCGTTCTCGGTCTCCGCGTTCAGGTAACCGCGCGTGCGGAAAGCCGTGCGGATGGCTACTTCGCCGGGCTCGTAGAGGCCGCAGCGCCGGCCCGAGGGAGCCAGCACCAGCGCCTCCGTGTCCGGCAGCGGCTGTCCGACCGGCTGCAGGCCCGGTTCCACGTCGTCTGGGACGCGGTAGCAGAACTTGGCCAGCGTGGTCTCGGTGGGGCCGTACAGGTTCATCACGTCGCCGCTTTGCGGGAACGCGCTTCGCCAGGTGGTGACCAGCTCGCCGGTGAGCGGCTCCCCCGCGAGGAAGAGACAGCGGAGCCCCCCAAGCGCTACCCGCTCCACCGTGACGACGGAGTACTCCGCGAGCCAGTGTCGCAGCAGGGAGGGCACGGCGTGCAGCAGCGAGACGCGGCTCCGATCCAGCCACGCAAAGAGCGCCACTCCGTCGGCCACGTCCTCGGGCTGGGGGAGGCAGAGCGTCGCACCATGGGTCAGGGGAAGGAACAGGTCCCGCAGCACCACGTCGAACGAAAGCCCGGTTAGCAGTGCGCAGCGGTCGCCGGGCTGGACGGCGAAGGCGTCGCCCTGCCAGCGGATGAAGTGCGCCAGCCCCTCGTGCGTGCCCAGCACCGCTTTCGGGGTGCCGGTGGAGCCGGAGGTGAAGAAGACGTACGCCGGTCCGACCAGCGCCTCCACGCGCGGGAGGCACGCATCCGGCGCGCCGGCGGGAGCGACAGCCCCGACCGCCCGGACTTCAACTCCCGGACAGGC
>JAJFMS010000699.1 GCA_020696885.1 Armatimonadota bacterium
CTGGAGCCGGATGCCCATCCCGCGGTGGGGCCTTACAAGCGGGCGCTGGTGGAAGACGGCATCCCCGCGACGTCGTTCGGCGTCGATGACATCCAGGCCGAGTTCGACCGCCTTTCCTCTGCCGGGGTCCGGTTTACCCAACCGCCGGTGCTGATGGGACCGGTCACCACCGCCGTCCTCGACGACACCTGCGGTAACCTCATCCAGATCGCGCAGAAGCATTGACGAGGGGCGCATGGACCATTCACAGGCACCCTCAGCAGGCGTTCCGGACAACTTCCGGGATCTCTGGTGCGATGACCGGGAGCGGCAGGGAGCGGCGTTCCTGCCGCTTCTCGAGCTGACGTCCCAACCGGTAGACTGGGCCTACGAGGTCTGGGATGAAGTACTGGCCCAGCTCACCGACAAGGGCAACCGCAACCGCTCCATCGCGGCGCAGGTCCTGTGCAACCTCGCCAAGAGCGATCCGTCGCAGCGGCTGCTGGAGGACTTTCCGGCCCTGTTCGAGGTGGTGAAGGACGAGCGGTTCGTCACCGCACGCCATGCCCTCCAGTCGCTGTGGAAGGTGGGCTGCGTTGGCGAGGCGCATCGCAGCATGCTGGTCGCGGCTCTGGACCGGCACTTCTCGGAGTGCGCCGCCCACAAGAACTGCACCCTGATCCGCTACGACATTATCGAGTCCCTGCGGAAGGTGTTCGATGCCGTCCAGGATCCGGCGATCCGGGATCGTGCCACGGCATTGATCGAGCTGGAGAGCGACGCGAAGTACCGGAAGAAGTACTCGACACTCTGGCCACGGCCGAAGTGACCTGCCGCTTCTCCGAAAGAGCTGCCTGCCCGGTCGTGGCAGGCTTGGAGAAAGCAACCGCGTACCCCTGCTCGGCTGGGTCGAGGGGTCTCCCGTCCGGAGGACGACTGGCCGTAGGCCAACCAGCGAGGCGATTTCCAATCCCTCGCGCCGGGCTCGTACCCTTTCGGCCAGGCCCGGCCTGGCCGAGGCACACACGAACCCCAGCCGGGCGGCGAAAGATCGCCCGCTCTACTCTCTAGCGAGCGTTAGGCTGTAGGGCGGGTCCAGTCATGGGCGTTTGGCCCACGACAGGCGCCAGCCCGCTGGATCGCGGGACTCCTCGCAGTGGGCCGACTGCGAGGACAAAGGGCCGGATGGGGGACCGCCCGTCCGAGCTGGCAGGACCGTAATCGGTCCTGCCAGCCCAGACGGCGCCGCATTACCGGCTCATCAGGGGCGGACCTTCACGTTCCCCTTGGCCAGCGCGAGCGGCCCGACTCGAAGCCCGGTGCGAATGGGGCACGCGCCCCGGTAGCGGCTGCGTGATGGCGAAAGCGCCGCAGCCCCCAAACAGGCCGGGCGCTGAATTCCCAACACCCGACACCGACAAAAAAGCGGGGGAGCCAACCGGCTCCCCCGCCTCTGCGTGTCGTCGCCCGGGTAACGGTTACCGGTTGACGCGGATGTTTCCGGTGGTCAGGGTCCCCTGCGCCACCTCACTGCTGCCCCCATCGGTGCCGATCTCGATGCGGAACATATCCTTCAGGCGACCCGGCTCCGCCAGGTCGTTCACGTCCACTACGAAGTTCACCACCGCTCCGCTAGGGAGCTTGCCCTTGCCGTGGATCCGCATCGCCCGGCCGGCGCCCATCACCAGGGCGGTGATCTGGGTGCTGGTGACAGTGCGGTTCCGGTTCGGATCAGCGTAGACCACGCTGCCCTGGATGATCCCGGTAGACCGGCGCACGGTGAAGTTGAACGACCCGTTGCCGCCGGGAACGGAGATCGTTCCGGCGCCATCAGCCGCCACGTCCGGAGCGGACGGCGGCGGATCCGCACTGACGTTGATGGTGACGGTGACCAGGTTGCTCGTCGCCGTCCCATCGCCGGCACGGTAAGTGAACGTGTCGGCGCCGGTGAAGCCCACCTGCGGCGTGTAGACGAACGACCCGTTGACGTTGAGGGTCAGGGTCCCGCCGGACGGGAGCGCCCCCACGATCGCCTGCAGCGGATCACCGTCCACGTCGCTGTCGTTCCCCAGCACCCCCGGGGCGGCGATGCTGAGCGGCGTCGCCCGATAGGTGCTGTAGCTCTCTCCCACCGCTTCCGGCGCATCGTTCACCGGCGTGATCACCAGCGTCACGGTCTGGGCGGCCGAGCCGCCGTTACCGTCCGAGACGGAGTAGGCGAACGCTCCGGCCGCACCGTTCGCGTTGAGCGCCGGGTCGAACTCGAGGGTGGTCAACTGCGCCGTGGTGAGGGTCTGGCCGAATTCCACCACCAGCCCACCGCCCGACAACCGCACGTCGCCCTTCGCCGGGTCCGGCACGGCCGTCACCGTGACGGTGAGCGGGCCTCCATCGATATCGGTGGGCGCCGTGATGCCGAGGCCGGTGTTGGCGGCGTCCTCAAGGACGGTGACCGTCTTGTCCGCCTGGGCCACCGGCGGATCGTTCACCGGGGTGATCAGGAGAACGATGGCTTGAGCGGTGAAACCGCCTTGCCCGTCGGACACCACATAAGTAAACACCCCGGCCACCCCGTTGGCGTCCTGGGTCGGATCGAACTCCAGGTTGGTCAACTCCGGGATGGTGAGCGACTGCCCGAACGTGAGCACGGCCCCACCGCCGCCGAGCCGCACCACGCCCCGGGAGCTGGCCGGAAGCGTGGTCACCGTGATGGTGAGCGGGTTGTTCTCGATATCGGTGGGAGCCGTGATGCCGAGCGGAGTGTTCGCCGAGTCCTCGAGCACCGTCACCGTTTTGGAGTCCTGCGCCACCGGGCGGTCGTTCACCGGGGTGATCACCAGCGTCACCGTCTGGCTGGCCGCTTCACCTTCGGGATCGGAGACCGTGTAGGCAAAGGTTCCCGCCGCGCCGTTGGCGTTCGACGCCGCATCGAACTGCAGCCCGGTGAGCTGTGCGATGGTGAGGGATTGGCCCACGGCGACGACCGCGCCGCCCCCCGCAAGCCGGACATCGCCCTTCAGGGTATCCGGCACGGAGTCGACGACGATGGTCAGCGTGTCGCCGTCCGGGTCGGTCGGCGCCGTGATGGCGAGGTTGCGGTTGGCCGCATCCTCGTTCACGGTAATGGTCTTGTTGCCCTGGACCACCGGAGGCTGGTTCCCAGGGGTGATCTCCAGTGTCACCGTCTGGCTGGCCATGCCGCCGTTGCCATCGGAGACGGAGTAGGAGAACGCTCCCGCGCTGCCGTTGGCATTCAGAGCGGGGTCGAACTCCAGGCTCGTGAGGTCGCCGAGCGGGAGCACCTGCCCCATTGTGACCACCGCCCCACCGCCGGTGAGCCGGACGTCGCCTTTCGCGGTGTTCGGCACTGCCGTGACCGTGAGCGTGAGCGAATCCCCGTCCACGTCCGTAGGCGCCGTGATAGCCAGCGCAGTGTTGGCCGAGTTCTCATCCACGGTGAGCGTCTTGTCCGCCGGCGCCACCGGCGGGTCATTCACCGGGATGATCGCCAGCGTCACCGTCTGCGCGGCGGAGCCGCCGTTGCCGTCCGAGACCGTGTAGGCGAACGCGCCGGCCGCGCCGTTGGCGTTCAGCGCCGGATCGAACTGCAGCTCGGTGAGGTCGCCGTCCGGGATCGAAGTCACCGTGATGGTGAGGGTGTCACCGTCCACGTCGGTGGGGGCGGTGAGGAACAGTGACGTATTGGCGGCATCCTCGATCACGGTAAGGCTGAAGTCGCTTGCCACCACTGGTGGGTCGTTGACCGCCGTGATCACCAGCGTCACGGTCTGGCTGGCGGAACCGCCGTTGCCATCCGTAACCGAGTAGGCAAAGGTCCCGGCCGCGCCGTTGGCGTTCAGCGCCGGATCGAACTCCAGCCCGGTCAGGTCAGCAAGGGAGAGCATCTGGCCCATCGTGAGCACCGTCCCGCCGCCGGAGAGCCGGACGTCGCCCTTGGTGGTGTCCGGCACGGACGTCACGGTGATGGTCAGCGCACCCCCATCGATATCTGCGGGCGCCGAGATGGCGAGGTCGGAGTTAGCGGCATCCTCCGCCACCGTGACGGTCTTGTCCGCCTGCGCCGTCGGGGGGTCATTGACGGGGGTGATCGCCAGCGTGATGGTCTGCGTCACCGAGCCCCCGTTGCCGTCCGTGACGACATAAGCGAAGGTCCCTGCACTCCCGTTGGCGTCGGCCACCGGGCGGAAGAGGAGATTGGTCAGGTCCGCACTCGTCAGCGTGTTACCCACGGCGTAAGCCGAGCCGCCGGACAGCAGGACCTCGCCCTTCGCCGCGTTGGGAATTGCGGACACGGTGATGGTGAGGGAGTCGCCATCGGCATCCGTTGGCGCCGTGATCGCCAGCGACGTGCCCGGATCATCCTCCGCAACGGTCACGGTCTTGTCGGGCTGTACCACCGGCGCGTCGTTCTGCGGGGTGATTTCCAGCGTTACCGTCTGCCCGGCCGCAACAGCGCTGCCGTCCGAGACGGTGTACGTGAACGCACCTGCCGCGCCGTTGGCGTTCAGCGCCGGATCGAACTCCAAACCGGTAAGCTCGGCAACCGTGAGAGCCTGGCCGGCGGTTACTACCGCGCCACCGGCCGCCAGCCGGACATCACCCTTCGCGCTGGTCGGCACCGCGGTGACGTTTGCGGTCACCACGTCGCCGTCGGCATCCACCGGCGCCGTAATCGCCAGCGACGTGTTGGCGGAGTCCTCAAGGACGGTGACCGTCTTGTTCGCCTGCGCTACCGGCAGGTCGTTGACCGGGGTGATCGCCAGCGTTACCGTCTGGCTGGCGGAGCCGCCGTTGCCGTCCGTAACGTTGTATGAGAAGCTGCCGGCCGCCCCGTTGGCATTCAGGGCGGGATCGAACTGCAGCCCGGTTAGATCACCCCCGGAGAGTGTCTGGCCCACGGTGACCACTGCCCCGCCGCCGGAAAGCCGCACGTCGCCCTTGGCCGTGTCCGGCACCGTCGCAACGATGATTACCGGCGCACCGCCGTCCACATCTACTGGTGCGGTAATGGCAAGGCTGGTGTTGGCGGCGTCCTCGAGCACCGTCAGCGCCTTATCGGCCTGGGCTACTGGCGGATCGTTGACCGGGGTGATCGCCAATGCTACCGTCTGGCTCGCCGTGCCGCCCGCCCCGTCAGCGACCGTGTAGGAGAAGGTGCCGGCGGCGCCATTGGCGTTCAGCGCCGGATCAAACTCCAGGCCGATCAGCTCCGCGCTGGTCAGCGTCTGGGCAGCGGCAACGACCGTGCCGCCTCCGGTCAACCGGACATCCCCCTTCCCACTGGTGGGCACGGTGTCGACGGTGATCGTCAGCGGGTTACCGTCCGGATCGGTAGGAGCCGTAATGCCCAGCGAGGTGTTTAGCGCGTCTTCGAGGACCGTAACGGTCTTATCGCCCTGAACCACGGGCGACTGGTTGGAGCCGGTGACGCTGATCGTGTCGAAAGCAAAGCCGCCGGATCCGGCGGACTGGTTGCCATACTGCTGGAACTTGATGCGCGTATCTGCGGAGAGCGTCATACCCGCACCACTAGCCACGGAGCTCAAGTTGATACTGTGGAGCCCATAGACGTTAGACGAGTTGCCGCCGGTAAGGTTGGCCGCCCGCACCCAATTGCTGCCGTTGACGCTCAGGGCGACGCCGTCGGAGTTGGAGTTACCGGTGAAGGACAGCGGCATCACGTGGTCCGTATCGTTGAACTCCTTCTGCCGGAAGCTGAGGGTCACACCGCTCTGCCCCGCGAGGTTGACGTGGAGGATCACCTCGTTTCGAGAGAAGAGGCCGACGGAGCTATCCAGCACCAGGTGTCGCAGGCCCACCGCGGGGGTGTGGGCGCCGGTCACCTGGATCCGTCCGGCGCCGGTGGAATGCGTCTCAAAGGTAAGCGGAAGCGAGTTCCCTTCCATCCCCTCCGAAAACGGAACAGGCCCGACGGTCGAGGCTCCGAATACTGCGTCGTAGGCGTTGATGAGCCCGGAGCCGGTTAGATCGTCGAATCCAGGCGTGTTCACACTCGGGTCGGCCAGGTCCTTCAGCCGCTGGTAGAGCTGGGCCGGCGTGAGGCTCGGGAACTGCTCCTTGACCAACGCCGCTACAGCGGCGGCGTGCGGGGCGGCGGCCGACGTTCCGAAGAAGTTGGGCAGCCCGTTGAGCTCCGCGTCCTGGCCGAAGAAGGTGGTGTCGGTGCCGTCAATCGACGCGAAGTCCGGCTTCTGCCGGACCTCCGGGCTGCCCAGCGGGGTCCCGTCGGGTGCGAAGAGGATCGTGCTGGGTCCGGCCGAGGTGAACTGCTCCGCGGACTCCTGCGCGTAGTAAGCGATCGCTCCCACGGCCATCGCGTTCACAGAAGCGGCGTTCGGGTTGATGGTGGGACTGTTCGTCGCCCACTCGTTCACTGTCATCGACCCATGGTATACGTACTTGATGCGGCCGGGCACCGGCCCCGAGGCGTGGACGATCGCCAGCTCATACTGCTTGGCCGCGCCGGTGTTGTTGACGATGTTGAACACCTCGTTCGGCACCTGGGTGGAGAGGTTGTCGTCCACGCTTCCGGCGACGGCGGTTCCGCCATCCAGCGCGTAGATGTCCAGGTCGGTATTCACCCCGTTCACCGTGAAGAACGGGTCATCCCACTGTAGCGAGATGGAGACCGAGTTGTTCGCCGGTACCGTTACCGTCTGCCGGGAGTCCGTGCCGGCCCCCGGGTCGAA
>JAJFMS010000700.1 GCA_020696885.1 Armatimonadota bacterium
TTCGGGCTCTTCGCAGGACGGCTGCCGGATTTAGAGGCGACCAGGTCTAACGCCACCGGTTCCCCGTGGACGGCGCAGAGCGCTTCCGTGAGGGCCGTGCTGTACTTCTTCTCGATCCACGTGCGCGCCGTGGCGCTGGGGACGGCGACCCGCAGCCTGCCGCCCGAGAGGCCCACCGGCTCACTGTCTCGCAGCCAGCTCTCCACCGCTTCTCGCCCCACGCGGTGCTCGGCCCGAGCCAGCACCTCTTGCCAGAGCGCCTTTAGCTCGCCTGCTTCTTCGATCTCGAGACAGAGTTGCTCGTCATGCATTAGTCGGCCGGATCCCACGGAAGCTCGCAAACGAACAAAATCGAACGAAGAAACCCCCGCCTGTGCACATGACACAAACCTTCACGGAACGCTGCTTACGCCAGCCACGGGTGGTTAACCGGGACGGAGAGGACCCCGGGGGCGGCTGTCGGTGAACAACTCACGCGTGTTGTCCTCGCGAGGGAGGGACGCGGAGAACCTGTCCGGGCGGGACCCGAACCTGGCGCCGGGGGGTGGCAGGGTGATTATAGCACCGGGATTCGCGCCCTCGCAACGCGAATGGCTGTTCGCGGGAAGGCCGGATCGCTGGAAGTGAAGCGGTGTAATACTCTGCATGGTCGGCGGAACGGACTGCGAGAAGCGCCCGGATGGGGCAGGAAGGTATCTTAAATATGGCTCATTTCTGCCCCTCTCGCCTGCCCTCGTAACCCCCTGGACCCGTGGCAAACGGTGTACATGTGCCCTGCCGGGAGCGGTAGTCCGGGGCGGTGCCCGGAGCGCGAACGCCTGCGTGACTATAGGATCCGGCATCGTCGGTGCTCCAAAATACCTCTCTTGACACCGTTGATCCGTATGCCTGGTAGGGCCCCGCGCGCCGTGCCTCCGGCTGCCTCTGGCGGGGATGACCCCACCATGTCCCGGTGACGGCAGGGAGTTCCGGCGTCTCCTGTGAACTTTACGCCTGCAACTTCGTGGAGGTGAGGAGCGAGATGGAACTGCTGCGGGAGCTGTGTGAGGCCGTCGGGATACCTGGTCGAGAGGAACGGATCCGGGCCATCGTCCGCCGGGAGATGGAGCCGCTGGTGGACGAGGTGCGGGTGGATCGCCTCGGGAACCTGGTCGGCATCCGCCGTGGGAGCTCCGGGAAGCGCCTGGCCATCAACGCGCACCTGGACGAGATCGGGTTCGTGGTCACCCACGTCGAGGATGGGGGCTTCCTCCGGCTGCACCCGCTCGGAGGTCACGACTCGCGCAACATGGTAGCGCAGCGGGTGCGCGTGATGACCTCCCCGGATCTGCTCGGCGTGCTTTACGTGGGCCAGAAGCCGCCGCACCTGCTGGACGGTCCAGTCGACAAGCCGCCGAAGCCGTCGGAGTTCTTCGTGGACGTTGGCCTTGACCGGGACGAGGTGGCCCGGCGAGTACCAGTGGGCACACCGGTGGTGATCCACCGGGAGTTTGCGGAGATGGGCGATACCGTGACCTGCAAGGCTCTGGACAATCGCCTGTCCGTCTACGTGATGCTCGAGGCACTGCGACGGACCCGGGCCTCCGGCTGGGACGTGTACGCGGTGGCGACCGTGCAGGAGGAAGTCGGGATCCGCGGGGCTATTACGTCGGCCTTCGAGGTGGAGCCGGACGCCGGGCTGGCGCTGGACATCACGATCGCCGCGGACATCCCCGGGGTGCCGGATCATGAACGGGTCACCCGCTTGGGCGCGGGTACCGCGATCAAGATCCTCGATTCCTACAGTATCTCCAGCCCGCTAATGGTGGAGGCGCTGCGGCAACTTGCCGAGGAGCGGGGTATCCCCCACCAGATGGAGATTCTGCCGCGCGGCGGAACAGATGCCGGAGCGCTTCAGCGCGCCCGGAGTGGGGCGCCGGTATGCACCATCTCCACCCCCACCCGTTATGTGCACACCTCGATCGAAACGAGCAGCAAGCGGGATATCGAAGCCAGTATCGCCTTGACCGCTGCCTTCATCGAAGATGGGCACCGATTCAACTACCAGCCGGAGTGAGCCACGCCTGCTTGGATAGGCACTAGAAAAACGCCCGGCGCCACATCTGGCGCCGGGCGTTTCCTATGGAGATTGCTCCCCGATGAGCCTGGCACTGACCGAAAACGAGCAAGTGCCGGCGGGCTGCTGTCGCCCCGGGAACTAGATGTTCGGCGGCGGGGGCGGGGTGCTGTCGTCGATGGTGCCGCCTGCGTCGAGGCGGATCCGGCCGACCTTCTTCTTGACGGTGCCGCTGGTTGACGTCACCTCGACATAGACATCCGCATAGGCCGTCTTCGTTCTCGGGTTCGCCGAGATGCGGACGCTACCGGAGAACGAATCCGCGCCGCTCGCCTGGAGGGTGGCCGCCGCGGAGGGCGACGTGCCGCTGAGCGTGGAGCTGGCCGTTACACCGCTGATGGAAGCGCCGTTATTCTTGACGCTGACCCGCACGCTGACAGAGCCGCCGCGCCCGGTGAGGCGAGTAGGGCTCAGCGTCGCCTTGCCGATGGTCGGCTTCTTGGGCCTGGCGGCTTCCACCGGACGGGTGCCGGCAGTGAAACAGAAGGTAAGGAGGGCGGCAGTGCTAAGGGCGGCCGCAGCGAACGAACGATTTATCATCTAAGCTGGTCTCCCAGGTGCGGCAGACGTTCCCGAACTGCCAGGTTAATAGCCAGGATTGGGGAGCGGGCTCCAAATGTAAGACGCGGTTTCGCGATCGATCGCCTCCCGGATTTGGATCAGAGAAGGCGCCGGACCAGAAATTAGGTTCGACGGCCCGCTCGATCCGGCCTTCCTGGAGTGGACCCCCGGATCCCGATGCATCAATTGGCAGGCGGAGGAGGCGGCAGGCTGTCGTTGCCGGGACCCACTTTGATCTCCCCGATGCGTCGCTCTTCGACCCCGTCGGAGGTGGTGACACGCACCACCATGTTGGCGCGCACCGCACCCAACTGAGAATTACGGGGTACCTGGCAGAAGCCCTGGTACCGCTTTCCGCTGGAGCGGGTCAGGGGGCAGGTAGCCCCTCCCCCGCCAGGAATCGAAGCTCGAACGCTCACGTAGGAGATGGGACCGCCTTTGCTGGTTACATCCACCGCTACCCAGACGTTCCCGCCGCCGCCGCCCAGTGCTCCCGGGTTGAGCGCCTTCTTCTTGATCTGGACCTTGCTCCTGGCGGCGTTTACCGGGACCGATGCCACCAACCCGGTAATTGCCGCTCCGATAGCCAGTGCATAAATCGGCCGCATCTAAGCTGTTCCTCTGGTTCTTTCCCTGATCGGCGGTGCAGGGGAGCGGCTCATACCGAGCCGTTCCCCTGCCGCCGTTCTGCGAGCCGCTCCCTACTTCGCGATGGTCAGCACCACCTGCGCCGACGCACCGTTGTAGGAGGCGGTGAGCGTAGCGGTGGTGGTCCGCTTGACCTTCTTCGTCTTGATCTTCACCGTGCCCGTGGTCTGGCCGGCCGCGATGGTGAGCGTGATCGGCTTGACCGCGGTCGCACCGTCGCCCGTGGCCTGGATGGTGATCACGGCGCCGCCTGCCGGTGCCACGCCGCTCAGCGTCACC
>JAJFMS010000701.1 GCA_020696885.1 Armatimonadota bacterium
CTTCGCATAGGCGACTGCATCCGTGTGGCTCACGCCCACCACCGGCTGCGTGTCGCCGTTAAAGTTGGGACGGGTCCAGTAAAGCGGCTCCGGCTCGTGCTTCGTTGCGGTGAGGAACTTCCGATACTGGGCGTTCGTTACCGGCGTCTGATACAGCCAGTAGCCTTTGGTAAGGGTCACGCGATGCGCATCAGGACCATTTCCCATCGTGAAGGTGGTCGGCGCCACCCAGACCATCGTGGCGTTGTCGGCCGCGTTCACCAGGGTCTTGAAGTCGATGCGCCGTTGGGCCGCACTCTGCTGCGCCACCGCGGCAGGCGGCACGCAGACAGCAACAGCCCCGAACAGCACGGCTCCGCAAACAATCGAACAAATCGACTTCTTCAACGCCCCACCTCCGGCCGTACGCTCCGGCATCGCTACCCTGGAAGCCCTAAAAGCGGACAATCCGCATACAGACATACGCCCTATCGCTGTCGCAAACCTCCGAGGGAACGCGGGAAGTGCGAGTGACAAGGTGCGACTGTCGAGTGGGGCTCAGACCGAGGACGCTATGTGAAGGCTGAACATCCAGCTTGCTTCCTGAACACCCAACGCCCAACACCCAAATCACTCCAGCAGATACCGCTTCACGAAGAGCACTGTGGCGTAGAACTGGAAGTCCGCGTTGGTCTTCTTGGAGAAGCCGTGCCCTTCGTCTTTCGCCTTGAGGTACCACACCGGTACTCCATTGTTCTTTGCAGCCGCCACGATCTGCTCGGCCTCCGTGTAGGGCACGCGGGGGTCGTTCTGGCCCTGGACCACGAACAGCGGCTTACGGATCTTGCTCACGTTGTTTAGCGGCGCGGTGCGGTCCATGAAGGCGCGGACCGCCGTGTCCCGTTCATCGCCGTACTCCGCCCGGCGCAGGTCGCGGCGGTAGCCGGAGGTGTTCTGGAGGAAGGTGGCCAGGTGCGACATCCCCACGATGTCCACCGCGCAGCGGATCTTGTCGCTGAGCTGCGTCGCGGCGATCAGCGTCATGTAGCCACCGTAGCTGCCGCCGGTCACCATGATCCGGTCGCCGTCCAGCTCCGGACGGGTGCGGATCCAATCCAGCAGCGCCCCCAGGTCCCGGTGGGCGCCCTCCCGTTGGGCGCCGTTGTCCGCGGCCAGGTAGGTCTTCCCAAAGCCCGCGGAGCCGCGTACGTTCGGGAAGAGCAGCGCCACGCCTAGCTCCTTCAGGTAGTAGCTGTTGCGGCCCAGGAAGCCGGGGGTCGACTGGCCTTCCGGCCCGCCGTGCACACTCACGATTACCGGGCGTTTGCCGGTAAACCGCTTCGGCGGCCGATAGAGGAACCCGGAGAGCATCAGGCCATCGTGACCCTTCCAGCGCACCAGCTCCGGCTCCGTCAGCTCGCGGAGATCCACGCCGCCGGTCTCGCTCTCGGTCCAGCGATCCACCTTGCCGGACTGCGCGTCCAGCGAGTAGACGTCCAGCGGCGAGCTGGCGCTGTCGAGCTGGAAGGCGAGGTCGCGGGAGTTGGCGTGCCACGCGGCGCCTGATACACTGCCGGCGGGCAGCTTCGGGCGGGACTCCTTGCCGCTGGGGGTATCCAGCAGGTGGAGCACCCCCAGGCCGGCTTCGTTACTGACGAACGCGAGGGTCTTCCCATCCCGGGAGAGATCGAACGACTCCACGTCCCACGGGATCGACGACGTCAGGTAGGTGTGCCGGCCGGTCGCCACGTCAATCCAGCCGAGGCGGTGGAACTCGTTCTCCCGGTCCGTGGTCACGTAGAGTCGCTTGCCGTCCGGCGCGAACTCCGCGCTGCCGTAGCTCACCTTCTCACGGTCGGCGGCGGCCAGCAGGCGGGTCTTCTTGCCGGAGGCGAGGTCCAGCAGCCAGAGCTGGCTTTCGTTGGCGGAGAGATACTCCTCCAGCAGCAGCTTCCGGTCGTCCGGGCTCCAGTCCACGGGCGCCCAGCCGCCGCCCTGGAGCTCAATCGCCACGCGGTCGGTCTCCGGCCGGCGGGGATCGATCAGGTAGAGGTCCAGGTCGGTCCCGTTACGGCGGTTGGACGTATAGGCCATCCGGTCCCCGGCGTGGGACCAGATCCCGCGGCTGTTACGGGACTTCCCGTCTGTAAGCCGGGTGATCGCGCCACTGGCGAGGTCGTACCGGTAGTTCTGGTACATCTCGTCGCCGCCCGCGGCTCGCCGGAAGACGAAGAAGCCGCCGGAGCCGGGCTGGAACGTGGCGGCGCCCGAGGGATCCGCGGAGAAGGTGAGCTGCGTGCGCGCGCCGCCCGGCATCGTCAGCCGGTGGACCTGCGCAGAGTCCCCGAACCGGGTGCCGATGAGCATCTCGCGCCGGGTCGGGTGCCAGTCCAGAAACCCCGCGGTGCGGGCGTTGGCGTAGCGCCCCACGTCCTCCGCCAGCGCGGCCGGGATCGGCGGCACGCCCTGCACCACCAGGTTGTCTCCCGGGGTGATCACAGCGGACTGCGCCGCCGCCCCCAGCGCCGCCAGCGAAAGCATCCCTGCCAGATAGATCCGTCTGTTCACGTGGTTCACCTCGAAGGGATGGTTCGCGGTCCGCGGCGGGCGTAACCTTCCCTCAATAACCAGTGGCCAACCCGTCCGGGCTCCGCGGGTCTGAAGCCCCGAGCCGGAAACCGCTCCGGGGGTCGATCATGATCACCTGCGCGTCACCGATGTAACGCTGCGTGTCCGCGAGGGAGTGGCCCTTCGCGCGGAGGGCGTCCGCCACGTCCGCGGACATCCCGTATGGCTCCCACTGGATCGTGTCCGGCAGCCACTGGTGGTGGATGCGGGGCTCCGTAACGGCCTGCCGGACGTTCATGCCGTGGTCCACCACGTTCACGATCACCTGAAGCACGGTGTTGATGATGGTGGGGCCGCCCGGGCTGCCGACCACCAGCACCAGCTTGCCGTCCTTCAACACCAGGGACGGCGTCATCGAGGAGAGCGGGCGCTTGCCCGGGGCGATCGAGTTCGCTTCCCCCTGGATCAGCCCAAACGCGTTCGGCACGCCGGGCTTGGAGGTGAAGTCGTCCATCTCGTTGTTGAGCAGGAACCCCGCGCCCTTCACGGTGACCCCACTGCCGTACGCGGTGTTCAGGGTGTAGGTGTTGGAGACGGCGTTGCCCTGGGCGTCCACCACGCTGAAGTGCGTGGTCTGCGGCGACTCATTGGCGGCGGGGCGGCCCGCCTTAACACGCACGCTCGGGGTGGCTTTCTCAAGATCCACGCCCTTCAGCAGGTCTGTGGCATAGCGCTTGGAGGTGAGCCCGGCGATCGGCATCTCCACGAAGCCGGGGTCACCCATGTACTCGGCGCGGTCCGCGAAGGCGCGGCGCATCACCTCCGTGAGCAGGTGATACTTGCGCGACGAGTTGTGGCCGAGCGACTTCACGTCCTGCCGCTCCAGCATGTTGAGCATCTCGATCAGCGCCACGCCCCCGGAGCTGGGCGGCGGCATGGTCACCACCTCGTGGCCGCGGTAGGTGCCGCGGAGCGGCTGCCGAACGGCCGGGCGGTAGTTCTTGAGATCGGCGCGGGTAATCAGCCCGCGGTTCGCCTGCATCTCCGCGGCGAGCA
>JAJFMS010000702.1 GCA_020696885.1 Armatimonadota bacterium
GTCGCATCTTGGTGTCCAGTTTTGCGAGGGCGAGAAAGTCGCGGTCCTGGTCGGTACAGAGCAGCAGCGAGCGGTTGTCCGGCAGGCAGCGAGCGCTTAGGTAGCGTGCCGAACCGGAATGCGGGGTGAGGTGCCGGAGCTCTCCTGTGGCGAGGTCGAGCAGGTGTAGGTCCTGATCAAAACTGGTGTGCCGTTCCTGGATTAGGAGCATGCAGCCATCGGGTGACCACCCAACGGCAGTCAGGTGAGCGTCGCGCTGTAGAACCTGGCGGGTCTCTCCGGACCCAACTTCGGCGATGTAAATGTCGAAGTGCGCGGCGTTCCGGGCATTTGAAGCAAACGCAATGTGCTCGGCGTCCGGCGACCAGCCCCCGAACGCGTGGATCGACTCGGGGTTGTGCGTCAGGGCGCGCTGGTTCGAGCCGTCCGCGTCCATCACGAGGATTTGCTCACGTTCGTTGCCGTCGTTGTCCAGCGTTACCGCCAATTGTTTCCCATTGGGGGACCAATAAACGGAGCGTGCTAAAGCGCTGGAAGAGGTGAGCTGCTTGGCCGCCTGCGCCGGAGCGTCCTGTCGGAATACCTGTGGGGTCCCGCTGGTGTTCATCAAATAGACGAGGGCCCTGCCGTCTGGGGCGAACTGACCTCCATTCGCTGATCGGACGTTGAGGAAGGGTTCAAAGGATTTGGTTGTTTCGTTCATGACCTGGGGTGGAGCGCCTGCGTCGTATGCGATCGCGGAGCGACTCTCCTTTATAACTGTATTCCCGTGTTCCCTCCAGTGTTACTAGTGGTTTGACCCCGAGTGTGACTATTTGCTAAAAACTAACGAGCTGGAGAAAGAAAAAAAAGACGACGCCTGTTTAGGCGTCGTTTCTCGGGTGGGCCGGGTCTCACCCGGTCAGGGGGAGGAGCTTATCCGGCCAGGCTAACGGCCTTCCGGATCGCGCGGTCCCAGGCGGCGCGGTCGTAGGGCTCACCCTTCTGCTCCTTGCGGGAGATGAGCTTTCGATACTTGGTAGCCAGACCATTGAAGTAAGCCGGGAACTCCGTGCTGGCTTCCTGATAGCGTCGCCCGTTCCAGCGCCACACGTGGGGGACATCGTCGTCACCGGTACCGTAGCCAACGTACCGCGAGCCGGTGATGACCTCCATCTTCCCGTCACGATCCAGGTCCTGCAGGCTGAACCGGTCGGCCTGCGGCGCGATTCCCACCCAACGAGTCCCGTCGAACCGGTAGATGCCCGGCAGCGCGCCGACGATGGGGGACTCACTCCAGCACTGGTAGGCGATCTCCGGCCGGCCGTCGCGGTCCACGTCGACCAACGCCACCGGCAGGGAGAGGCTCTCTACCGGCTCCAGACCCGCGCTCACCTCCTGGACGTTGTAGTCCGGGGCGTGGAACTCGTAGCCCAGGCCGGGGCTGATCCAACTGATGCGCCACGGATCCGAGCCGTTGCGCTTGAAGATTACCACGCGCGCCCGGTCGTCGCGAACGGCGCCGATCCCCCCGCGCACCGGCATCATGCCGGACATCCCACCCTGCGGCTCGGCGGTGGTTCCGGTGCGGGACGGCAGGTAACAGCCGACGATCCATTCCGGCTTCCGGTCTCCATCCACGTCCGCGTAGAGGGTGGCGAAATGCGTTCCGGTAGTTTTCAGCCCGCCCGTATCAGTGCGGGCGTAGCCGGTGTGGATGGCGGCCACCTGGGCACGCTCGCCTGCTTCTCGCTTCAACTCCGCGTAGAACTGCCGCATCTCGTCCGGGGAGGGCATGCGCAGGCGCGTTGGAGGCTTGATCCCCGTGGTGACCACTCGCGCCCGGGCGGAGCCGGACGCGCTCTGGGGCGCCAGGGCCGCCCCGGCAGGAAGCGGACCGGCGGCTGCCAGCAGGAGCCAGGCCGTGGTGCGGATTGTGCGTGGTATGGCAGCCGGCTTCGCGCAGCGCATGAACCTTACCGAATCTCCTGACACCCTTGATGCTCCCGATCCGTAATCTGTTACGGCTACAGTCAGGAGGTCGGCTTTTCCACGGGGAACTGTAGACCCGTCTGCAGAAACCGGCTCCCCGGATCGGATCGCCAGCGGCCAGCCATACTTCGAACTCATATGCTAAGACGCAGTATTTCCGCTATCGGGTTACTTTTTTTCCCAGCGGCACTGGGATGGGCGCTTGCCGCCCCACCGATCTTCGCCCAGCAACCGGGCATGCCCTTACTCTCGGCGCCCACCCGGGCGGCGATGGAGGAGGTGCGGGCCGCGGGGATCCGCGCTCACGTCCGTTTCCTCGCGGACGACGCCCTGGAAGGCCGCGACACCGGCAGCAGCGGGGCGTCCGTGGCCTCTCGCTACCTGGCCTCGCAGCTCGAGCAGGCCGGCGTCGCCCCTGCGGGCGACGGGGGGACCTACTTCCAGCAAATCCCGTTCCAGAGTATCCGGTTCGACACCGCTTCGTCTCGCCTCACCGCCACCGTGGGGGGAAAGAGCGTGACGTATACCGCCGGCACCGACTTCCTGTTCAACGGGTCGGTCGGCTCCCCGGTTACGGCCGACGTGCCGCTCGAGTTCGTGGGCTACGGTATCACGGCTCCAGAGTTCACACACGATGATTACGCGCAGCGGGACGTGAAGGGCAAATGGGTGGTGGTGCTCACCGGCGAGCCCGCATCCGCGGACGCTGCTTACTTCGACGGTCCCAAGGACACGCGCCACGCGAGCGGCGCCGCCAAGGTTGCGCTGGCGCGGAGCAAGGGCGCGGTGGGGATGATCACCGTGCTGTGGGGGCCGCGCGCCACGCGGTTCCCGTGGGACCAGGTCCGGCGAGGCCAGGAGACCGCGCAGCTCAGCCTCCCCGGGCGCCGCGAGTCGTTTCCCGCCCTGATCGTCCGGCCGGCTGCAGCGGAAGGCCTCTTTGCCGGGGCTCCCACGAGCTGGGCGGCAGTGGAGAAGGTGGCGGGCACCGGCGAGGTCCGCGGGTTTCCGCTCCCCGCAGTGCTGGGTGTGGACCTGAAGCTGAGCGTGGCCACTGTGCCCGCGCCGAATGTGGTAGGCCTGGTCGAAGGGTCCGACCCCGAGCTGAAGAAGCAGGTGGTGATCTACTCCGCCCACTACGACCACGTCGGGCGCCGTTCCGGAGAAGGCGATACGATCTTCAACGGCGCCTGGGACAACGCGAGCGGAACAGCCGAGGTGCTGGAGATCGCGCGTGCCTTCGCGGCGATGAGTGTGCGACCGCGCCGGTCCGCCCTGTTCCTGTTCGTTACCGGGGAAGAAAAGGGGATGCTGGGCTCCGAATACTACACGCAGCATCCGGTAGTGCCGATCGAGGACACGGCCGCGAATATCAACCTGGATATGACCGACATCTTCGGAATCGGTAAGGAGCTGGTGCCGCAGGGGGCGGAGCGCAGCACGCTCTTGCGATCGTGCGAGGCGGTGGCCAAGGAGCTGAACCTGACGATCGGCAGTGATCCCACGCCGGAGCTGAGCGTGTTTACCCGGTCCGATCAGTTCAGCTTCGCGCGAGTGGGGGTTCCCTGCCTGTTCATGCGGTGGTCCAACGAACACGAGGATAACGATCCGGCCGCCACTCGGGCGCGGAG
>JAJFMS010000703.1 GCA_020696885.1 Armatimonadota bacterium
CGGGGCGACCGTAATATCTGCCCCGTAGAGCCCCGGGCCGGTGAGGAGTAGCCCTTCGATCTGCCCGATCACTTGCGGGTCGGCGAGCATGGAGAGGTGGTCGTCCTTCAGCTTGGCCAGGTCGGCCAGGTACGTCCCGTGGGTGCCCACGGCGAGCGCGCTGCGCAGCGGCACCGTGCCGTCGCCCTGGAGATCGCGGACCATCTTCGGGCCGCCGCTCTTCGACTCCTGGAGCCGCTGCAGCGTGGACTTGTTCTTTCCCGCGATCATGTAGACGCGGCAGTCCGGCGGGCGCTCCCAGACATCCAGCGTGTCGTGGAAGTCGACACACTCCGCATCGAGTAGGGCCGGCGCGAGCGTCTCGTACGGAGGCGGATCGTCGCGCGGGGGCGGGCCGGCGTTGAGCTTGCAGGAGCGGTTGCGCTCCAGCGAGGTCTTCAGGATCTGGATCGTCTCGTCGAAGTCGTCGATGCGGGAGGAGGCGCCGTCTCCATTGAGGTCCGCGCCGCGGAGCTCCTCCAGGTAGCCTTCCCCGGTGCCGGTGGCGAAGTACATCCGGCTGGGCAGCAGGTTGTACGCACCCGGCCAGTTGTGCATCGCCCGGCGGACGAAGCACGGGTCCGCCTTGGCGATCAGCTCCGTGTCCATCACGTCGATCGCCAGCTTGTCCCCGTACCGCAGCACCGCCAGCGCCTTGGGCGCGCCGAGGTGCGGCGTGCCCACCATGATCAGGTTCCGCACCCGGTGGTCGTAGGGCCGGCTGTGGAGGTATTGCTTCGCCACCAGCCCGCCCATGCTGTGGGCGACGATGTCCACGCGCTGGCCGGGGTAGTTGGTGTCCAGGTACTGCTCCAGCAGGGCGGCGTTGCGCCGGACCGAATGGCGGAAGTCGTAGGAGAGGGCGCGGACGTTCCAGCCGTCCGCATGGAGCTTATCGAGCAGGTCTCGCTGCGCGTCCTGGCCCGGCTTCGGGATCCGCAGGATGCCGCCGGAGCGCACGGAGAGGGAGCTGGCCACCACGCGCGGCTCGCCGTCCTGGGTGAACTGCAGGATGCGGGGGTCCGGCGTCCGCAGGGAGCCGCCGTTGAGCAGCCGGAAGAACCGCTTCAGGAGGTGGTTGGGAAACGCGTTGGGGAGCGGGCTCGTGCCGCTGCCGTCATCGTAGACCAGCTCCGAGGCGCCGAAGCCCGGAAGGTAGATCAGCGGCACCCGCTCCGAGGCGAGCAGGGAGCCGGGCACGTCCAGCTCGCCGGTGATGAGAAACTCCGGCGCCCCCGTCCCCCAGGTGTGCGCGGCGCCGTCGGAGCGGACCACCTCGCGCGGGGCGGTTTCGAACGCGAAGGTAAGCTGCCCGCCCGGAGCGAGCGCCCCGGCGCCGGGGCGCTCCCACTCCAGAACCCGGGCATCCCCGTCGAACTGGATGGCGGGGTCCGCCGCGTTGGCGACGTTGTTGAGCCAACCCGCCGGCTGGCCGGTGACGAAGGTGCGATCCGTCAGGTTGGAGGTCGCGAAGACCATGAACCCGCCCATGGCGTTGCCGCCCGCCGGTGAGTAGTTGAAGTTGGTCACTTCGTAGGCCCAGCGATAGCGACGGGGAGCGCCGGCCACCGGGTCCGTGCTGGTCACCCGCAGCATGATCCGGATGGCGCCGCCGCTGGCCCGGTCGTACCAGTCGAACGGCCCCCGCGCCACCACGAGGTGGGTCGCCGCAAGCCCGCGAGGAGCTGCCGCACACAGCAGCAGCAGGGCGAGACCCAGAACCCACAGCCAGCGACCTGCCGCACGCATCCCGCACCTCCCACTTACCCCTACCAAACCGTCTCCGGCCCTACCGATCCGAGCATCGACCTGCTAAGTCGCAGGAGTGTTGGAGTAGTGGAGTGATGGAGTAGCAAGCGCCAACACTCCCTTACTCCAACACTCCCTTACTCCATCTCCATACCGGCTAATCGGAAGGGATCTCCAGCACCTTGCGGCCGCCCGGCCGCGTATGCTGCTGGGCTCCGGGGTGCTCCTGCTCCGGGGTGACCTTGCGCGGAGACATGGCGTAGACCGCCGTCGCCGTGACCCGCGAGCCGTTCACCAGCACCAGGGACGCGCGGACCACGAGGCGGCGCTCGCCCTCGCCTCGCACCGCCAGCATCACCTCCCGGCTTTCGGCCCGGCGCGTGCCGGGAGTAGCCCGCCAGCTCTGCGCGCCGCCCACCAGCTCCAGGCCGTCCTCGCCTTCCGTCCGGACGTCCAGCGTTCGCCCCGGCACGGTGGGAGTGACCTGCACCGAGATCCGCTGCCGGCCGGAGGGCAGCACCGGCCCCGGCTCCAGCGCGATCCGGATCGGCGGCTGCGGCGCTTCTCCCGGCGGATTCAGCCGGATCAACGGCGTGGGACGTAGTCGCGCCGGGCGTTTCGAGGGCGCGCCTGCGGCACCGAGAGCGCAAACCAGCAGCAGGGCCGCGGCGGCCCGAGACAGGGTGTTCATCGGGACCTCCGGAGGCTGCCCGGTCGGGAGCGGCCCGAGCGGGGCGGCAGCAGGATGGAAGCAGGGAGCTCCAGCAGGAAGGCGCGCCGGGGGGTGAACTCCCCTTTCAGGGTGCCGTAGCCGGTGATCATGCCGTTGTTGTTGATGCCGGTGGCCACCTGGAGCTGCCACCCCTCGTCCGGGCAGACCAGGTTGTCCAGGCGGATCTCCTCCCACTGGCCGGCGTTCTGGCGCCAGAGCAACGCCCGCTGGATCGGCACGGCCGGGGCGAAGGAGCCCCAGCCCACTACCAGCCCCGCCGAGTTGATGGCGCGCGCCTCGGTGAGGTTCCGGTGGTTCGGCGGGTTGGGAGTCAGCAGTTGGGGCGTGGCGTTCTGCCAGAAACAAGCCCGCACGTCGTCCTGGTCCGCGGTGGTCGAGGCCGCCCCCACGATGCGTCCGACGCTGTTGATCGCATAGGCGACACTCCGTCCCACGTTGCCGGGCGCCAGGGTGCCGAGGTCCGTGGGGAGACCGGTGCCGGGCCAGACCACCGCGTGGCTCGGGCCGCTGGCGGTGGTCGATTCCCCGACCACCACGCCTGCGTCGTTGAGGCCCCAGGCGATGCTGCGGCCCACGTCTTCCAGCGGGGAAGTGAAGTCGGGCTGCAGGCTGGGCAGGCGCACCAGGTTTCCGCCGGGCGCCCCCTTGAAGCCGAACGTACCCGACGCGATCTGATTGTTGTTGCTGGGGTCCCGGATGCGCATCTGAGAGGTACCGGCGATGGTTCCGCCGCTGTTGATCGCGTTTGCGACGCTGGACGCCTGATCGTCCGCGTCCGGCAGGGTAAAGGTGTGGAAGATGCCGCCGGAGTACGTGAAGGCCTGCATCCGCCCGCCCGAAGGCAGTCGCCCGCAGATCGTCTCCGCATCGTTGATGCCCAGCGCGCGAGCGTTCGGCCCAAGCCCCAGGTCCTCGATCGTCTCGTTGTCCAACCCCCACCGGAACGCGCGCTCGATGCCGTCCGGGCCGGTAGCAGCGCCGACTACCTGCGGGGCGGTGAAGGCGCCGCCCCCGTTGAGCGCCAGGCCGAGGCTCTCATCCACGAAGCCCCGATCATCGGTCAGGAGCGTGCCGAGG
>JAJFMS010000704.1 GCA_020696885.1 Armatimonadota bacterium
CCGGACCAGGCCTCGTGGCAGGCCGGGAACTCCCGGGTCACCGCGCGGAAACACCGCTCCGCAGGCGCGTACTGCTCCACCAGCAGGAACACGGTGCCGTTCTCGAAAGAGGCCATCGACGACCAGAGCGCGGCCTGCTCCCCATCGAGCGCCGCGAGCCGGTCCTTCCACGAGGGATGGTCCACCCGCAGCCCCTCGAACGAGGAGTAGTCCAACCCGAGCTCCAGGATCCGGTGGATGCCGCGCGCGGCGCGCCGGTACGAGTACCCCGCGGCCAGGGCGAGCGCCATCCCCTTCCGGTCCGCGGCCAGCTCCTGGTCGCGCGTGAAGGTGGCGTGGAGGAAAGGCGTCTTCTCCGCCGCCTCTGACGGCGTCACGTGGTTCAGCAGCACGTGGCCCAGCTCATGCCCCAGGATGAACCCCAGGCGGTCCGGGTCCTGATCGATGACGCGCGTCAGCATCCCGGTGGTCACGGTCACCCGCGGAGTGGCCTTACCGCCTGCCTTCCCCGGCTCCGCCATCGCGAACGCGTTGATCTCCGGCGCTTCCCGGATCTCCACCCTGGGAGGCCATTCCATGTCGGCCGGCGCCTTGGCCCGGGCCAGAAGACGCTCCCAGACGCCGTCGACCAGGGTCCGGGAGGCGTCCGGAGGAGCGGCGCGGCTGGTGGAGGAGCTCACCAGGCAAAGCGCCAGCCCCACAAGCGACAGATAGGCGAGACGACGGATCGGCATGGAAGGACCCTGTCGGGTGCTAACACCCGAACGAGCGGACGGCGAGCACCGCCCGGATGCGCTTACCTGGCGGCAGAAGGACGGGCGTGAGTCCGAAGCTGCGGCGGCTCCGGCTGAGCGTGCCGGCGCATGCCGCTCGTCGGCAGCGTCGCTCCCGGCGCAAACGCGGATACCGGCGTGCCGGGGGTAACTCGCCTCGGCTTCGGATCGCGGCCGGTACGGCCGGAGGCGACGGAAACCAGGCGAGGAGCCCTCAGCCGGAAACCCGCCGGGACACGGGACGTACCGGAGGCCCGTGCCCGGCTGCCGGAGGTGGAGAGGCCGTTGACCGGAGCGTCGACCGAGCTGCGCTGCCTGGCCGGCCGCGCCATCAGGCTACTCGGGCCGGATAGGGCGGCGATCAGGGCGCGGTCCCCGCGTTGCGCGAGGTTATTCACGCGGGGGCGTATTCCGGACTCGCCCCGCGCCGCCTGACGCGGCGGCGCGGAGGCCGCGCCGGTTACGGGAGCCGCGACTACCGGAAAGGGGATTGCCAGGGCGGCACTGCAGAGCAGGACGCGAAAGGCAGGTTGAGTGGTGAGCGTGTTCATCATCTAGCGGTTAGACAGAGGGTCCGAGCCTTAGGTTACTTACCCGCGGCACGTTCGCCTCCTCGGATGCGGCGCCCGCCCCTCGTCATTGCGAGGGACGCCTTTTGTCCCGTGGCAATCCCGACCGGGTACGCTGCCTGCCGATCGCCGAAGTGTCGGGCCTGGATGCTTCGCAACCTTCGGGATTGCCACAGCGCCACGGGAGCGCGGCGACGGCCGACGGGAGCGGTGGGCGCTTCGCAATGACGGGGGTGTGGGAGGCGGGCACACCGACCCACGAAAAAAGCCCCGGGTCCTGATGCGTTGGCATCAGACCCAGGGCTTCGTGTCGGTCGCGCTGGCTAGTCCAGGAACTCGCGCAGGCGGCGGCTCTTGGACGGGTGCTTCAGCTTCTTCAGCGCCTTCGCCTCGATCTGGCGGATGCGCTCTCGCGTCACCTTGAAGAACCGGCCTACTTCCTCTAGCGTCCGCGGGCTGCCGTCATCCAGTCCGAAACGCATCCGGATCACTTCCCGCTCGCGCGGGGTGAGCTTGCCGAGCGCGTCCTCGATCTCCCGGCGCAGGAGCTGGTTCGCGGCCGCTTCGGCCGGCGACATCGCTTCCTGGTCCTCGACGAAGTCCGCCAGGTGGCTGTCCTCTTCCTCGCCGATCGGCGTCTCCAGGGACAGCGGCTCCGGCGCGATGCGCTGGATCTCGCTCACGCGGTCCGGCGGCAGCTCCATCTCCACCGCGATCTCCTCGACCGTAGGCTCCCGGCCCAGGCGCTGCGTGAGCTGCCCCTGGGTCTTGATGAGCCGGTTGATCGTCTCGACCATGTGCACCGGGATCCGGATGGTCCGGCCCTGGTCCGCGATGGCGCGGGTGATCGCCTGCCGGATCCACCACGTGGCGTAGGTGCTGAACTTGAACCCCTTGCGGAAGTCGAACTTCTCCACCGCCCGGATGAGACCGATGTTCCCTTCCTGGATGAGGTCCGGGAACGACATGCCGCGGCCGCTGTACTTCTTGGCGATGCTGACCACCAGGCGGAGGTTGGCCTCCGTCAGGATCGTCTTCGCCTCCATCGCGCCCTCGGGGTCCTGCTCCCGGTTCTCGATCTTCTTGGCCAGCCGGATCTCCTCGGCAGAGGTGAGCAGCGGCGTCTTGCCGATCTCGCGCAGCCACATCCGGACCGAGTCGTCGATCGGGATCCCCTCGACCTGCGTGTTGTCCTCCTCGCGGATCTCCATGTCCTTGAGGAGCACGTCTTCGGTCCGGGCGGGGCGCGGCCCCTCGGCAACCCGCTCGCGCGCGGCTTCTACCAGTTGGATCCCTTCGCTCTCGGCCAGGTTGAAGATGTCTTCGATCTGATCGGCGTCAATCTGCGTCCGGAGTGCCTCGTTGATCTCATCGTACGTGAGCATCCCCTGCTGCTTACCGCGGTCCAGCAGCTTGGTCACCTCCGGGTTATCCTTTAGCGTCTCGACAGGCACTTCTTTACTCCCCTTCAACTCCTGGCCGTGAAGCTCTCGGACCGCTGAAGGTATCTCCCGTATTCCTTCGCCGGTATCCCAATCGGTTTCGCTTCCCCGATCCGTCCCGTCAGGCTCCCGTGCAATGCATCCCGGTATCTAATCAACGCGCAATACTCATCATATCCGGCAGCGTTTCATTCGACGCAGGTTCAAAGCTGCGGTTCCCTCAGTCTTCCCGCCGTCTGCCGCCCAGTTCGGCGACCAACTGAAGGTATTCTTCCCATTCCGGGTCGCCCGGCCCCACTTCGCCGGCCGCAATCGCCCGATGGAGCTCACGCTTCCGGTCTTGACGGTATTCTCGTTCCAACTCCTGAAGGCAGCGCTCCAACCCGTCGTCGGTTACCGGCGAGTCTTCTAACAACAGCGCGCTCACCACTTCCGCCACTTCCGGATCCAACCGGATCCCCTGCGCCCGCTCTTCCGGGGTCCACTCCGCCTCGGCGGGATTATTCCCAAGTAACCGCAGGGCAATCCCCTTCAGCTCCCCCTCTGAGAAGTACTCGGCCCGGGCGGCGCCTACTACGTACTCCGCCCACCGGTATTCGGTGAGCGCGGCGCGCAGCACATACTTCTCCGCCAGGCTGCGCCCGCTGGCCTTTACCGGCCCCGGCGTCCGACCCACCACCTGCGGGGTCGGACGTCCGTTCATCCGGTCCGCCCGCAGATGGCGGTTAATCTCGTCCTTCAGCGCTACCCGCGCCTGCATCGCCCGGTGCGGGTCCCCCGGATACCATTCCTCAGCCAGACGGTCCAACA
>JAJFMS010000705.1 GCA_020696885.1 Armatimonadota bacterium
CGTCTCCAGCGTGCGCCCGATCAGCTCGGAGCGGTCCATGAAGCCCACCAGCTTCGTCCCGGCCGGCAGCGTCTTCTCGATCCGGCGCAGCCGCTCCTTGACCCGCTGCACCACCACGCGCCCGTTCTCGCCCACCAGCAGCATGGCGATGCCCGCTACCGTCTCGCCTTTCCCATCCGCGGTCAGGGCGCCCTGGCGGGTGGCCGGGCCGGTGGTCACCTCGGCCACATCCCGCACGAAGATCGGGGTGCCGTTCTTCGCGCTCACCACGATATTCCGGATGTCTTCCGGGGTGCGGATGACGCCCACGCCGCGCACGAGCTGCTGCTCGTCGCCGCGCTGGAGGTAGCCGCCGCCGGCGTTCCGGTTGTTGGCTTCCAGCGCTTCCTGGAGCTGGCGGACGGTGATCCGGCGCGCGGCCAGCTTCTCCGGGTCCGCCAGCACCTGGAACTGCAGCTCCTCGCCGCCGAAGGAGTTGACCTCGCTGAGCCCCGGCACCGTGCGGAGCTGCGGCTTGATCACCCAATCCAGCAGCCGGCGCCGCTCCATCCCGGTCTGCGGGCCCTCCACCAGCACGTAGTAGATCTCCCCGAGGCCGGTGCTCACCGGGCCCATCGAGGGGGCGCTGATCCCCGCCGGCAGCTCCTTCTCGGCGGCCTGCAGCCGCTCCAGCACGAGCTGCCGCGCGAAGTAGAGGTCTACCCCGTCCTCAAAGATGACCGTCACCTGCGAGAGCCCGAACTGCGAGATGGAGCGCGTCTCCTCCAGCCGCGGCAGCCCGGCCAGGGCCAGCTCGATCGGGAAGGTGATCTGCCGCTCGATCTCCTCCGGCGCCAGGGCGGGGGCTACCGTGTTGATCTGTACCTGCTTGTTGGTGACGTCCGGCACCGCGTCGATCGGCAGGTGGAACGCGCTCCAGACGCCGCCCACCACCAACAGCGCGGCGAACAGAATGATGAAAAGGCGGTTCGCGATGGAGAACCGGATGAGGTGGTCCACCATTAGTGCTCGTGCCCCAGCTCGGCCTTCATGGCCTGCGCCTTGACGGTGAAGGCGCCCCGGGTCACGATGCGCGTGCCCGGCTCCAGCCCGGAGCGGATCACCAGAAGGTCGCCCACCGTCTCGCCCGTCTCTACTTCCCGCACTTCCAGCTCATCCGCGTGGTCGCCCTGCACGAAGACCACCTGCTTGCCTTCCAGGGTCTGCACCGCCTCCCGCGGCACCGCCAGCGCCTCCAGCCGTCCACCGGTGGCGACCGTCCCCCGCACGAACGACTGCGGCTTCAGGATGCCGCCGGCATTGCGGATCACGGCGCGCACGCTGACGGTGCGGGTGGTCTCGTCCACCCGGTCGCCGATGTAGGAGACCACGCCCGCGAACGTGCGCCCCGGAGCGGCGTCCGAGGTCACGGTCACCGGCTGCCCGTTCCGCACGCGAGCCAGCTCCCGCTGCGGCACGGAGAGCTGCACCCAGACGCTGGTGAGGTTCGCCACCGTGAAGAGCGCCTTCGTGGGGTCGACCGTCTCCCCGAGCGTGACGCGGCGCTCCGTGATCCGCCCGTCGATCGGCGCGGTTACCGCAATCGTGCCGCCACTGCCCGGCGTGCCGCCCAGCAGCCGCACCGTCTCCGCGGCCGCCTGCTGGTCCGAACGGGCGAGTCGCAGCGCCGCGCGGGCCTCCTCGATCTCTTTGCGGGTGAGGAATCCCCCCTGGTAGACCCGCTCTTCCCGGGCCAGCGCCTGCTCCGCGAGGGTGTCCCGCTTGCGCGCGGTCTGCAGCCGCTCGTCCACCTGCTGCTGGCGGGAGAGGAGCGTCTCGATCTTGTCCGCGGCCTGCCGGACCCGGCCGTTCGCGGCACGCACCTGCGCCTGGGCGGCGGCCTTGTGGGCGCGCGCGGTCTCCACCTCCGCCTGGCCTTTGGAGATGTTGGCGCGGGCGGCGTCCGCGTTGGAGCGAGCCTGCTGGAGGTCCGCCTGCACCTGCTCCAGGTCTTGCCGCGAGACCAGCTCCACCTGGATCAGCCGCTCGTACCGGTTCAGCTTGCTCTCCGCCACCTTCACCCCGGACTCGGCCTGCGCCAGGGCGGCCTGCAGCGCTCGCACCTGGCCCTGGGCCTCAATGATCTCGCTCTCGGCGCTGGCCACCTCGTTCTCGGCGCGCGCCACCTCGCCTTCCAGCGCCGCCTTCTCGCTGCGTGCCTCCGCCGCCTCGTTGCGGACCACCGTCAGCTCCGCCAGCGCCTGGTTGATCTCGCCGTGGGCCTCGATTTCCCGCTGCCGCGCCTCCTCCACCTTATGGCGCCCGAACTCCCCAAGCTGCGCCAGCCTGTGCTGCCGCGCCAGGTGTGCCGCCGCCAGCTCCACCCGGGTCTGTGCCTGCCGGTACTGGGCCTGGACCGTGGAGAGCTCCGTACTGCTGAGCAGCGCCAGCGTCTGCCCGGCGCGGACGGTATCTCCCTGGCCCACGTGGACGGCGGTGATCTTGCCCGAGACGCGCGGCGTCACCTGGGCGAGGCCGGTCTGCGTCGGCTCGACCGTGCCGGTGAGCGCCAGCGGAGCCGCCACGGAGCGAACGGACACCGGCTCGAGGGTGATGTGCGCCAGCCGCCGCGCTGCCGCGTCCATGCGCACGACGCCTTCCGGCTCCTCTTCGTGGCCCGCCGCGTGCCCGTGCTCCGGCTCCACGGGCGGCGTTCCTGCCGGCGGGCTCGTGAGGCGGCCCACCGTGAAGGCGCCCAGTGCGGCGGCGATCACCAGGGCCGCGGTGAACAGTGGCTGTTTTGAGGAGGTAGTCATCGGGGGCTCCTCTTCTCGCCGGGGGTCGGCAGCAGGTCGGCCGGCACCGCGCCGGTGGCGCGCTCCAGCTCCGCGCGGGCCTCGGCGTGGTCGGCCAGCGCATTCGCGTACTCAGCGAGCACGCCGCGATAGGTCCGCTGGGCTTCCAGCAACTCCAACACCGTGGTCAACCCGGCCTGGAAGCCGGTCCGCCGCGCCTCCAGCACGCGCCGGCTCTGCTCCAGCACGCCGCCCTGGTAGTCCCGTACCACGGCCCCGGTCGCCCGCACGCGGGCCAGCGCCTGCACCGTCTCCTGCCGCACCAGATTCCGGGCCGCCTGCAGGCGGGCTCCCTGCGCGTTGGCTGCTTCCTCCGACTGCCGAACGCGGGCGCGCCGGCTGCCGTGGTCCAGGAACGGCCAGGTGATGCCGAGCCCCACGCCGGTATCCTGCACGCCGCGGATGAGGCTGCCCCCACGGAGCTGGGGGGCCAGGTCCGGCCGGCCCTGCGCCCGGGTGAGCCGCGCTTCCTGGCGGTACTGGTCGCGGAGCCCCCGGACCACCTCCAGCTCCGCGCGCGCCTCCAGCGCCTGCTCGATCAGGCCGTCGTTCTCGGCGGGCGGATCACCCAGCGACAGCGCCGGCAGCTCCCCGACCGCCGCTTCCGGCCCCAACCCCATCATCGTGTTGAGGGCTGCGCGGGCTACCGTCTCCTGGGCCTCCGCGCGCGCCAACTGCTGCCGGCCCCGCGTGGCCTCGATGCCGGTCTGGACGCGGTCGATGCCGGGCCGGATCCCCTCCTCCGCCTGCTGCTCCGTGG
>JAJFMS010000706.1 GCA_020696885.1 Armatimonadota bacterium
TGCCGCCTCCCGTGGCCAGCACCGGGATCGCTCCGCCCACGGTGAGCGCCGCGCCGGCGGTCTACGACCCCGCGGTGGTGACGATCCGGCCGAAGCCCGGGCAGGCCGCGCCGGCGCCGCAGCGGCTGGTGCAGGCACCCACGACGCCGCATCCGTCCGTGTACCAGAATCCCGCGGTGCGGCGCCAGACCTCCCAGGCCGTGGTGCAGAGCTTCCCGACCGTGCCGGACGCGGCGTTCAGCGCCGCGTCCGCGCCGGTGCCGCAGCCGTCGGCAACCTCCGCCATCGTAATGGTGCGGAATACGGCCGCCATGCCAGTGGAACTCTCGATCGACGGCCCGGAGCAGCTCACCGCGGTGGTGGCGCCCGGAAGCGCGCTGCCCGTGAACCTGCCCCCCGGCACCTATCAGCTCCGCGCGAGCGGGGACGGGATCCGGTCCCGGCGCTCCACGCTCGCCCTCGCCGCGAACCGCAGCTACGCCCTCATCATCGACCGGAGGCAGGACAGCGGCCGGGACTCCCTGGTACTGATCGAGCCTGCGGTCGACGGCCAGGGCGGTTAAGCCAGCAGCACGGTCGTGGCCTCATCGCGTGCGTAACCGCACGGTTGCCCGGAGTCCCGGAGCCATCCGGGCACGGCTTCGCGCTATCGTGCCATGTCGGTCACCATGCCCCAGCACATCGGAAGAGTGCTCCACACGGTTCGACCGGCAGCCGTGAGCGGACCGCACACGGGGACTATCTGCCGGTAGATGGCCGGAGCCGACTCGTTTCCAAGGCGGTATACTTCCGGGTGAACGCGCACGGTGGTAGTCGGTGCGCTCACCACGTCCCGGGCTCGGCCGCTCACCGGCCGCGAGCCGCTCGCCTGGAAAGCCGTTATGGTCGCTGAGATTCTCTCCGTGGGTACGGAGCTTCTGCTCGGGCAGATCGTCGATAGCAACGCCGCCTACCTGGGCCGCACCCTGGCGGGCCTCGGGATCGATCTCTTCTACAAAAGCACCGTGGGCGATAACGAGGGGCGCGTCATCGATACGCTCCGCCGCGCGCGGGACCGGGCGGACCTCATCATCACCAGCGGCGGGCTCGGGCCGACCGAGGACGACCTCACCAAGGAGTGCATCGCCCAGGTGTTCGACGAGGAGCTCGTGCTCCACGAGCCGTCCTTGGAGCAGATCCGCGCGTTCTTCGCGCGCCGCGGCGTGACCAACATGCCGGAGCGCAATGCCAAGCAGGCGTTGATCTACCGCAGCGGCCGGATGCTCCACAACCCGAACGGCACGGCGCCCGGCGCCCTGCTGGAGAAGGACGGCAAGATCGTCATCTCGCTCCCCGGCCCGCCGAACGAGATGATCCCGATGGTGGAGAACCACGTGGTGCCGCTGCTTACAGAGCGCCTGGAAGGCAAGCGGCAGTACCTGGTGACGCGGGTGGTCCGGTTTATCGGCATCGGGGAGTCGGCGGTCGAGGAGCAGGTGCAGGACCTGATCCACGGCACCAACCCCAGCCTGGCCCCGCTGGCGCACACCGGCGAGGTGCACCTGCGCATCGGCGCGAAGGCGGAGAGCCCGGAAGCGGCGGAAGCGCTGATCGTGCCGCTGGAAGCGGAGCTGCGGCGGCGGTTGGCGCGGTTCATCTACGGAGTGGACCGGACCACGCTGGAAGCCGCCGTGATCGAGCTCCTGAAGAGCCGCGGACGAACCGTAGCCTGCGCCGAATCGTGCACCGGCGGCGGTCTGGGCGCCCGGCTGACCTCCGTGTCCGGCAGCAGCGCCGCGTTCCTCGGCGGGGTGGTCACCTATTCCAACGACGCCAAGGTCAAGCTGCTAGGGGTCGATCCCGCGCTGCTGGAGACCCACGGGGCGGTGAGCGCTCCGGTGGCGGAAGCGATGGCTCGCGGCGTGCAGGAGCGGCTGGGCGCGGACCTCGCCGTATCGATCACCGGGGTGGCCGGTCCAGACGGCGGCACGGCCGAGAAGCCGGTCGGGCTGGTCTACGTGGGCGTCGCCACGCCGGAGCGCGTGTTTGCTGTGGAGAACCACTTCATCGGTATCCGCGAGGATGTGCGTCGTCGCTCCACCCAGGTAGCGCTCCAACTCCTGCGGGAAGAGCTACTCCGCGGCTCGTAGCTTATGGAACGCCGATGAAGCCAAGGGTAAGCTCACCGGTCGAGAGGGGCCAGACCCCCGGGCTGCGGCTATTCGTGGCGGTGCCGGCGCCTCCGGCAGTACGTGCGGCAGCGGAGGCGGCTATCGGGCGGCTGAGCAAACAGGGGGATGTC
The DNA here is from genome assembly GCA_020696885.1 of Armatimonadota bacterium. The sequence continues at coordinate 2,282 of JAJFMS010000706.1, forward strand.
CGGTGGGTGTCCCCGGAGCGATTGCACCTCACTCTCAAGTTTCTTGGCTCCACCGCTCCGGAAAATGCGGGGCTGCTCGCGGATATTCTCGAAGAAAGTGCAAACAGTTTTTATCGTTTTGTGGTAGAATTGGGAGACGTCGGAGCGTTCCCGAATCTACGCAAGCCGCAGACGATCTGGCTGGGCGTGGAGCGGGCAGAGCCCCTGATCCTGTTGGCGGAGGAGATCGATCGGGCCGTTAGTTCCCTGGGGTTTGAGCGAGAGGCCCGGCCGTTTCGGCCGCACCTCACGCTGGGCCGGGTAAGAAGCCCCCGCGGGCTTCGCGACCTGTCCCAGGCGCTGCTGACCCCGGCGGAGCAGCCCGCGGTCCCCACGAGTTGGGCGGTGAATGAGATCGAGCTGATCCGAAGTGAGCTTCGGCCCAGCGGTCCCGTTTACACCACCCTCCATCGGGCAAACCTACGGGAGGGGTCCTAGCGCCGGCGTCGAACGGATGGCAGCACTACTAGAGCGACTGGATCGGTAACGTGTCCCGTTATTGGCGAATCAGGCGGATGGGGCGCGTGGAGAAAAGACCATGGATAAGTTGAAGGCACTGGATTTCGCAGTCGGCAGCATCGAGAAGAAGTTCGGCAAGGGCTCGATTATGCGCCTGGGAAGCCGGGAGAACCTCGCCACCGAGGTGATTCCTACCGGCTCGCTCGCGCTGGACATCGCGCTGGGCGTCGGCGGTCTTCCGAAGGGCCGGATCATCGAAGTCTATGGCCAGGAGTCATCCGGTAAGACGACCCTCGCCTACCACGTGATCGCAGAGGCGCAGCGCCGCGGCGGACTCGCGGCGTTCATCGACGCGGAGCACGCGGTGGATCCGATTTACGCCCGCAACCTGGGCGTGGACATCGACAACCTGCTCATCTCCCAGCCGGACACCGGGGAAGAGGCGTTGGAGATCATGGACGCCCTGGCGCGGAGTAACGCGCTGGACGTGATCGTGCTGGACTCCGTGGCCGCCCTCGTGCCGAAGGCGGAAATGGAAGGCGAGATGGGCGACAGCCACATGGGCATCCAGGCCCGCCTCATGAGCCAGGCCCTCCGCAAGCTCGGCGGGGTGGTGTCCAACGCCAACACGGTCTGTATCTTCATCAACCAGATCCGTGAGAAGATCGGCGTGATGTTCGGTAACCCGGAGACCACTCCCGGTGGCCGTGCGCTCAAGTTCTGGTCTTCGGTCCGGCTGGAAGTGCGAAAGATCGACACCGTCAAGCAGGGCAGCGACGCCGTGGGTACCCGCGTGCGTGTGAAGATCGTGAAGAACAAGGTGGCCCCGCCGTTCAAGCAGGCCGAGTTCGACGTGATGTTCGGCAGGGGCATCTCCAAGAGCGGCGGCATTCTGGATCTGGGCGTGGAAGGCAGCTTCATCACGAAGACCGGAACCTGGTTCACCTACAACGAGACCCGCCTCGGCCAGGGCCGTGAGAACGCCAAGAACTTCCTGGAAGAGAACCCGGCGATCATGGCGGAGGTCGAAGCACGCGTGCGGGCAGCCGCCGCGGAAGAGATGGCCACGATGTTCGGCGGCGCCGGCGCAATGGTGGGCGCGGCTCCGGCCGCGGCTAGCGAAGGCTAACCACTGGGCGGAGACACGCTCGGGCAGGAACGCAGAAGGAGCCGGCCGGCAAGGCCCACGGAGAGAATCGTGGGCTCTGCCGGCCGCTTCTGTTTGTTGGGGGATACCGGGTTAATGGGGAAACGGGGAAATAGGTTCCCGTTTCCCGACACGGCGAGGCGAGCGGCCCGGGACCGACCAACGGCATCGCGCTATCCTGACTGGCCCGAAGCTGCGGGTGGCAAGCCGGCAGGAAGGAGTTGGGATGACACACCCCGAATGCTCCACTATCACTGCGATTGAGCCTCAGGTGCGCAATCGCGACCGCTT
>JAJFMS010000707.1 GCA_020696885.1 Armatimonadota bacterium
AATGCCCGGAAGGGAGTTGAAGGCCGTGACTCTCGGGCAGTTGCACCGCACGATGTGGCTGCCGCAGTGCAATCGTGGCAGACGGACCAATCTCCCGCCGAAGGCCGGGGAGGGGTCTCCGGGTCACCCCCGCTGTCCCGCTCGTACCGTTAACACCGGCTCCCAGCACCCGCCCGGACGCGTCGTCCCCAGGGTGTCCCGGAGCGGGGCCGCGTTCGGGTTCCACTGCAGCACGGCCAGGTCGGCGCAGGCCCCGGGGGCTAGGGTGCCGACTTCCCCTTCCAGGCCGAGCAGCCGGGCTGGGACTGCCGTGGCACGGGCAAACACCTCCGCCTCCGGCATCCCGCAGGCGAGGAGCTTCGACATCACCCGCGGGAGGTTGTGCCGGGGCTCCTGTTCCAGGTGGCGCGCATAGAGGTCGGTGGAGATTGTATCGGGATAGAAGCCCTGCGCGATGGCCGCCTCCGCGATGCGGAAGCTGAACGAGCCCATCCCGTGGCCCAGGTCGAACAGGACCCCGCGAGCCCGTGCTTCCCAGACTTCGTCCCGCACCCGGTCGCCGTCCAGCAGGCCGTGCGGGTCCGGGCTGAAGCAATAGGTCACCACGTCTCCCGGTCGCAGCAGCGGGAGCTGCTCGGCCAGCGGCCAGTCCGGTGCGCGGCGGCTGCCGAACAGCAGTGGCTTGCCGGTCCGCTCCGCCGCTTCGCGGCCACGCCGGAGGACCTCGCGCGGGTCGGTCGCGCCGCACGTCGGGATGCTGGTGTTCACGGCGATCCCCCAGATCGCCTCCCCGCCCTGCTCCACGGCGGCCACGCAGGCCTCCACGTCCGCCGCTGCCAGGTCCTCCAGGCAGCCGGAGCCGGAGGTCACCTCGCCGCGGTCGGCCAGGTTGAGCGCCATCCGGAGCCGCGTGCGGCTTGCGGCCAGCGTGCCGGTCCGGTAGGCTTCCCAGTTCGCGGCGCCGGCATCTCCCTGGGAGAGGGCAGTGGTGGTGCCGAAGGGGAGTAGGTACCGGTCCGGATCGATTCCGAATCGCGAGCCTCCGGTGTCCGGGTGGGCGTGGAAATCCACCAGCCCGGGCAGGAGCAGGGCGCTCGGAAAGTCGAGCGCGTGCCGGGCCACGAGGTCCGGTGACCGGCCACCGGCGGCAATTCGATCGCCGGAGATCCCGATACTGCCGGGTGCATCGCGGCCAGTGGCGGCGCAGACCACGCGGCCGGCATGGATGAGGAGATCGAGGGGCTGATTTGACATGGGGCTTGACCCTGGCTCCTTGGAGATGGTTAGAAATAATTCATTTCAGGTCGAGGATGTTTCCGCCGCTTCTCCAGGACAGTTGCCTTCACCGGGGGTCACCCCCGGCCCTTGACGGTAGCCCCCACCCTCCCGCGAGGTGGGCCTGTGCTTCGCCCTTTCACGTCCCGGCAAAAGACGCCGGGACTAACGGGCGGCTTGGCGTGGAGACTCGATAAGCTGGTCCCCGCGTCCTGAGGTCCGGTGGAACACCAAACGACGGTTCACGGGTGGGGGCAACCGCCTGCGAGCCAGCCCCCGGTCTCGGGGGCTTCACAAGGGGCGCCGCCCCGGCGCCGGAGGTTACTTTCTCCCCGGAGCGCGCCCCCCAAGACCTCTAGTGGGACCGCTAGCCCGCGCGGGAGTTTCCATTAGCAAATCGGCGCGGCAGGAATACGAGCTTTGGAAGGACGAGTCCGATAGTGAGCAAAGGGCTTCTTGATCGGGTGGGAGGGAGAGACGATGGAGCGACGGTATCAGTCAGGTGCACGGGGGTGGCTGGTGCTCGGGCTGCTGGCGACACTCTGCCTTCACCGCGGAGGGGTCGCTCAGACACCTCCCGCCTCCGTGAGTGCCTGGACGGCCGGACCGGACCTCCCCCAGGCCCGCGGTGGCGCCGCAGCGGCGTGGCTCGGCGAACGGTTTGTGGTCGCGGGCGGCAACTACTGGCAGGACGGCGTGAAGCGCTGGACCGACCGCGTCGACGCCTACGACCCCGCGACCCGCCGCTGGGAATCGCTACCGCCGGTCCCGGAAGCGGCGGCGGATGCCGGGAGCGCTTCGGACGACAGCAGCCTCTACCTCGCCGGCGGCACCTCCGGCGGCACGGCGACGGACCGCTGCCGGCGGCTCCGGTTCTCAGCGGGGACCTGGCGCTGGGAGGCGCTGCCGCCGCTCCCGCGGCCGCTGGCGTACGGTGGATCTGTCGCCGCAGGGGGAGCGCTGTATTACCTGGGCGGCTGCTCCGATCCGGCCGACCTGCGAACCGCCGGCCGCGACTGCTACCGGCTGGACCTCAAGCGCCCGACCGCCGGCTGGAAGAAGGTCCGCTCCCTACCCGAACCTGGCCGCTGCCTCGCCGCTGCGGCCGAGCAGGACGGACGGCCCATTCTCCTGGGCGGCTGCTTCGGCAACGCGTCCGGCAAGCCGGTGAACCTGGCCGACGCCCTGCGCTACGACCCGAAGCGCGACCGTTGGGAGAAGCTGGCGTCCCTCCCGGCGCCGGTGCGGGCCGCCACCGCGGTGGCGCTGGGGAAGCCGGGGCTGGCGGTGCTGGGAGGCTATTCCGCAGCCGCGGACGCGATGGACCGCTACGGTCCGGCGTACGGCTTCGAGCGCCGCGCGTATCTGCTTGCGCGCGGGCGGTTCCGGGAGATCGCCGCGCTCCCGGGCGCGGCCCTCGGTCCGGCGGCAGCGGCGCACGGAGGCGTGCTCTACCTGGCGGGAGGCGAAGATCGTTCGCGATCACGGACCGCCGCGTTCCACAGCGCCCGCGCGGAAGATCTGCTGCGGAACGAAACCGGCCGCCCGGTGTGGGTGTGCCTGGGAGACTCGGTCACCGCCGGCGTGGGCCGGAGCGGCGTCACAGAGGCGCAAACCTATCCCCGGGAGCTGGAACGCTCCCTCTCCGGTACCCCCGGCGCCCCCTGGGTGGTGAACGGAGGCCTCGGCGGGGAGAATACCCGGCAGGCGCTGCAGCGGCTGCCGTCCCTCTTGAAGCCGCTGGTCCGCGTGGACCGGGTGATCATCATGTACGGCCTCAACGACGCCGCCCTGATCGACGGCGGCCCTCGCGACCGTGTCGAGCCCCGCGTGCCGGTGGCCGAATACGCCGAGAACCTCCGGGCACTGGTCGCCGAGGTGCGCCGGCAAGGCGCCCGGCCGACGCTCTGCACCCCGAACCCGATGACCCGGGCCTATCCCTACGCCGGCCGCGGCCTCTACGCCACGAACCCCGACATCAACTTCATGCTCAAAGAGTTCGTGGAAGCCAGCCGCAGGGTGGCGAAAGACGAAAAGGTGCCGCTGGTAGACGTCTACGAGCTGTTCCGCCAGCGCAAGGACTGGGAAAAGCTCTTCCCGGATGGCATCCACCCCAACGCCGAAGGCCTCGCGATGATCGCCCTGGCTTTGCGAACCCCGGAGAGTCTTAGCCGCAGATGAACGGGGAAAGGGAAAGGGAATTTAGCCGCAGATGAACGCGGATGCACGCAGATGGGGACGATTTTAACCACAGATGAACGCAGATGGACACAGATGAGAAGGGATTCAGCCACGGGTAGGATGGCGACGATTT
>JAJFMS010000018.1 GCA_020696885.1 Armatimonadota bacterium
CTGGACCGGATCCTCGCGGAGCCGTGGTGGCGCGAGGGCCTGGAGGAGGTGAGCGTGCTGGAGCGGCGGATCCCAGCCGGTTGGGGCGGGGAGTTCCGGCTCTACCGGGACAGCATGAATCCGGTGATGACCGCCCGGTTCATGCGCGCCGGCCGCATCGCGCACCGCAGCCCGTGCGTGCGGGGCCTCTACCTGGCGGGCAGCTCCACGCATCCGGGGCAGTGGGTGAGCTTCTGCGCCATCTCCGGGGTCCTGGCCGCGGACCGCATCGTGGAGGACCTGGCTTGATGCTGCTGCCCACCCGGATCGAGACGGTGGACAGCCACCCCCTCCGCGTGGCGCGGCTGGGGAGCGGACCGCCGCTGGTGCTCCTCCACGGCTATCCGGAGAACCTCCAGATCTGGTGCGAGGCCGCGCCGCTGCTGGCGCGCGAGTTCGAGGTGTTCGCTTTCGACTGGCCCGGGCTGGGTTACAGCGACCCCTGGCGCGGCGGGACCACGCCCACGCACATGGCCGGACGGCTGCGGGCGCTGCTGGACCACTGGGGGCTGGAGCGGGCGGTGATTGCCGGGATGGACATGGGCGGGCAGCCCGCGCTGGCGTTTGCGGCCACCTACCCGGAGCGAACGCGCGGCGTGGTGGTGCTGAACTCCCTGGCGATGCCGGAGGAGAAGACCTCCTGGGAGATCGCCGTGCTGCGGAAGTTCGGCTGGAACCGGTTCATCCTCCGCCGGATGCCGCACGCGGTCTTCTTCCGCGCGCAGCATACGTTCCTCCCGGCGGGCGTCCGCCTATCGCGGGAGCTGCGGGAGGACTTCTGGCAGGCGTTCCGGCAGCCGGAGGTAAGGAAGTTCCTGGTGCGGATGTGCGCCGGCTACCAGGGCACCCTGCCGAAGCTGGAGGCGCAGTATCCCTCCATCCGGTGTCCGGTGCTGGCGCTGTGGGGAGAGAAGGACCGGCACTTCCCACCGGTGCATGCGGAGCGGCTGCACACGCTGATTCCCGGATGCGGATTGGAGGTGCTTCCGGGTGCGGAGCACTGGATGGCCTGGTACCGGGCGGCGGAGGTGGCGGAGCGGATTGGGGCGTTTGCGCGGGGGTGCAGTTAATCAGGAAGCCTGGAAGCCTGGAAGGATAGCAGGAGAACGCGGCCGTAAGGCCGCACCCGGCCCCCAACACTCCCATACTCCATTACTCCACCACCCCGCCCCGGTCGCACTGCCGGTTCCGCGCAGTGTGCGTGCCATCTTGCGTGTAGCAGCTACTCCGGGGTTCCGGCGAGGATGAAGCCGGCCCAGAAGAACGGGTGCGCGGCACCGTTCTGGGCGCGGCGCTGGCGGATCACCTCGAGCTGTGCGCCGCGGAGGGCGGTGAGCTTCGGCTGCTTCGCTTTCAGGCCGGCGTAGACCCGCTGCATCAGCGTGCGGGTTGCTGCGTCGGGCACTTTGAAGAGGCTCATCAGCAGGGTCCGGGCGCCGGCGTATTGGAAGGCGCGGCGGAGACCGTACACCCCCTCGCCGCAGCGGATGTCGCCGAGGCCGCTCTCGCAGGCGCTTAGCACCACGAGCTCGGTGCCGCGCAGGTCCAGGGTGGCGATTTCTTCCGCCGTTACCCAGCCGTCTTCGCCGGCGCCGCCCAGCCGGTTCGCGCCCGCCAGCACGAGCCCGGAGCGCAGGAACGGGTTCTCCACGCCCCGGAGCCGGCCCAGCCCGACGGCGGCGGCGGAGTCGGCGCGAACGTCTACCCGGGCCTCGCGGTCTTCCGGCGTGAGCTTCTGGTCCGGGAGGTAGAAGCCGTGGGTGGCCAGGTGCAGCAGCCGGGGAGCGGGCAGGTGCTTCAGGGCCTTCTCCAGGGCCCGGGGGCCGGTGAAGGCGCGGACAGGACCGTAGGGGCTCCCCTGCAGGGTGCGTTGCACGTCCGCTGCTTCGCCGGCGGCGCCGGGCAGCGCTACCCACTTCATGGCGCGCAGGTCACGCGAGAGGCCGCGGGTGGTCTCTGCGGGGACCGATGTAACTGCGCGTGCGGCGGGCTGGAGGTCGAAGTCCGGCCCGGCGAAGACCACCGTGCCTTTCGCCACGGCGCCCGCGGGTCGCAGCAGGTCCCGACCGCTGGAGAGGTAGGCGCAGGCGTAGCGCTCGATCAGGTATTTGCCATCCCGGTCCACCAGGGCTTCGAACGGGAGGCGGTTCAGCTCCCCGTCGGGGCAGAGGTAGAGGCGCCGGGCGCTGCCCAGCAGCGGAAGCAGCGGCGCGAAAAGCTTCTGGTGCAGCGTCTCGGACGACTCTCGAAGGGACTGCACCGCCTCCTGCTCGCCGGTGCGGCGGGCTGCTTGCGAGGCGCGCTCCAGGCTGCGGCCACCGCGCTCGATGTCCCGGCGGAAGTCGGCGACCAGCGCGTCGATCTCGTCTGCGTCGCCCAGGTCGACCGGCCGCGCGCGAGCGGCGGGATCCGGGCTGAGCACAAAGGCCAGGTAGTGCCACCGCCGGCCCGCGCCCTTGCCGATGCCGTAGTCGAAGGTCCGGTGGAACTGCACCAGCGCGGAGCCGGCCGGCAGGCGCTTGCGCAGCCCAACGGCGGTGAGCTGGGTGCCGGTACCGGCCCCTCCGGCGGGCAGGGCGAGATTGAGCTGGCTCTCCAGGCGCCGCTGTCGCTCCTGCAGGGCGGCGGTTTCTGCCGTGGCTTCACCGTCCGCTCGCAGCGCGAGGGAGCTCAGCCGCTGCCGGAGGGCGCCGAGCTGTGCGAGTTGACCGGGCAGCTTCGGGTCGGTGCGCAGCCGGCGGCGAGCCGCCTGCCAGCGATAGACGGCGTCCTCGATGAGGCCCTTGTCGCGCAGGATCAGGGTGAGCGCTCGCTCCTCGTCCTTCGGATCCAGCGAGTCCGCCGCGGCCAGTGCTGCCCAGAGCGCGTCCGCGCCGCCGCGGTGGGCGCCGAGATACTGGAGGAGGGACTCCTCGGACGACGCCACGTCCGGGCGCAGTGCGGTCTCCATCCGGCGCTCGAAGGCGCGGCAGAGCAGCGGCAGTGCCTCGGAGACGCGGTGGCTGCGGGCGAGCAGGAGGCCGAGGTCGCCGGGGGTGTAGACGTGGAGATCGTCCGTGCCGTACGGCTGCGCGTCCAGCACGGCCAGCGCCTTCCGGTAGCACTCTTCCGCCTTCGGGGCCGCTCCCTTTCGATCGTAGAGCGTGGCGGCGGCGAAGCGGAGCGACGCGCGCGAGACGCGCAGGCGAGCGAGCAGCTCGGGCGGCGCCGCCTCGTAGTCCTGCTGCAGCGCGGTGAGCCGCTTCTCGGCGTCGTCATAGCGGCCGAGCCTGGTGAGCACGCTGACGTGGTTGAGCAGCAGCGTGGCGGAGCGCACGGGCCGGTATTCGGCCCCGAGAAGCTTGCGGTCCGCCTGTTCGATGGCCTCGAAGGCCGCCTCCGCCTGCTCCCACCGTCCGGTGCGGGAGTAGATCACCGCGAGGTTACTCTGGTGGTCCAACTGCTCACGGCGGACGGCGGCGCGGCTCCCTTCCTGCTGCCGGATCAACTCCAGGTAGAGCTTCTCGGCCCGGTCGAGCTGGCCCACGTCCAGGTACGCTCGCGCCTGGGTGGCCAGCACGGCGAGGACGGCGGGGTGCGAGGGAGAGAGGCGCCGCTGGAGCGCTTCCAGGTTCTCGGTGATCAGCGATTCGGCGAGGGCGGGCTTCCCCTGCTGCCGGTAGACGATGGCGAGCTGCAGGTTGATGCCGGCGGCCAGGGCGGGGGTCTCCGGGTGGGCGGCTTCCATCCCCGCTGCCGCCTGCTTCAGTGCGATCGCCGCTTCGTCGAGGAGCCCGAGGCGGCGGTAGAGGCTCCCGATGCTGGACAGCGCGTTGAAGTAGCCGGCATCCTTTTCTCCCGGGGCTTTTCGCAGGAGAGTGAGCGCCGCGAGCCGCTTGAGTTTGGCAGCGTCGAACTCCGCTTCCTGCTCGTCCAGGTCCGCGAGGTGGAGCAGGCTCGTGGCATAGCGTGGGTCCTGTTCGCCGTACCGCTTCTTCCGGAGCTCGGCCGCGCGAAGGTAGGAGGCCTTCGCTTCCGGGAGCTGCTCCAACCGGCCCTGGACGTCACCGAGGGCATCGAGGGCTTCGATCGCCGCCTCCGAGTCGCCGCGGCCTGCGGCCACGAGCGAGGTAATCGACTCCCGTAAGATAAGAGCGGCCTCGGGGTACTGGGCGCTGAAGAAGTAGACCTCGGCCAGGTGCTTCCGCAGCTCCGCGGCGCCCTTCGCATCACCGGGGGTCAGGGCAGCGTGGAGGCGCAGCGCTTCGCGGTAGAGCGCCTCGGCCCGGTCGAAGATCGCGGCGAACTGGTAGAAGCCGGCGGCATACGTTACCGCTTCCGCGTACTCCTCGTGCTGCTCCCCGTGGAGCCGCTTGCAGAGCGCGAGGCCCCGCTCGAACAGGTCCGCGGCGGCCGGCACGTCACCGTTCTGCCACAGCAGGAACGCCAGGAACTGGACGTCTTCCAGCACGGCGGGATGCTGCGCCCCCAGCGCTTCCTCGCGCAGCACCAGGGCACGGCGGGCGGCGACCAGGGCTTCGGGGAGCCGCTTCTGCTGGAAGAGGACCGCAGAGCGCTCCGCATGGCGCTCCGCTTCTTCGTTAGACCCGGAAGCGGGAAGGCAGAGCAGTGGAAGCAGGCAGAGCGCCAGCAGCCCGGGGATCCAGCCGGCTCGGAACGGGAAGGACATCGCGGCACTCGGTCAAGACAGCAGCCGGGCGGAGGTGTCCACCCGGTAGTCGTTGACCGGGGAAGGGGGAAGGTCCCTCCACCTCGGGAAAGTCAACCACAGATGAACACGGATAAACACAGATGGAAAGAGAGGGAAGCGAGCCGGAAATCCCGGTTCGCATTCCACTCCCTCCCCATCCGTGTCCATCTGTGTGTATCTGTGGTTTCTTCTCTCCGCGCCCTCTGCGTCTCTGCGGTTAATCCCGAGATCCCGCTAGCGCTGGCGCGTGCCGGTAGTGCGGCCGATGTTGTTCTGGGCCATGCCGAACGCCGCGCCGGAGCTGCTGCCGATGCGGCGCTGCGTCTGCGGGTTGGAGATGGCAGCCGGCATGGGCTGGGCCGGGGTGTCGCCCGTCAACTGGCCGCCGCGTCGCCGTGCGGTCTGCGGGTTGGAAGTGGGACCGGAGGTGCCGGCCGCGAACTGGCTGGTGTTGCTGGAGCCGCCGCGTCCGCCGCCGAAGCCGCCACCACTGAAGCCGCCGCCGCCACCGCCGGAGAAACCGCCGCCCGAGCGGCTTCGGCCGCTGTTCGAACTCATGGTGTTGCCGCCGCGGAGTCCGGAGAAGCCGGAGTTACCGGAGTTGCTGCTGAACGAGGAGCCGCCCGAGCCGCCCCCGAAGGACGAGGCGCCCATGGAGCCAAAGTTGCCGCGGTTTCGGCCGCCGCCCCAGCTGCTGCCACCACCAGCGCCGCCGGCGCCACCCCAGCCGCTGCGGCGACCGCCACCCTGTGAACCCTGGCCACCGGCGCCGTTCCTACCGCGGCGTCCGCCGCCAAACGGGTCCATGCCGGCCGCATCATCGCCAACGGAGGTGGAGGCCACTTGCACCGGGATCTGCTTGTCACCCAGGCGGAGGAGGTAGTCTTCGCCGCCACCGGTGAGCACCACCGCTTCCGGCTCGATCTCTTTAATGGTGAGCCCGAACGCCCGGTCGCCCACTTCAGCCAGCTCGCGCTCCTGGCTGTCTACGTTCACCAGCCAGGCGGTCTCCACGTCGCCCCGGTTCGTCACCCCCATCAGGGCGATGCTCTTTACCGGGCTCACCGGCTGCGGGGCCGGCGCCGGGGCCGGCGTCTTGACTTCGGTGACCGTGGGGGCCGGAGTTACGGCGGGCAGCCGCGGCGCAGTAATGCGCGCAGGCGCCGGAGTGGAGCTCTTCTTCGCCGGTGCGGGGAGGGAGATCCGGGGGGCGCCGTAGGAAGGCGCCGTATCCAGCAGCGGATCGGACTCCGGGACGGAAGTAGCGAGGCGTTCGGCGAGCGTGCGGAGCTGGGCCGGGTTGGGGCCGGAGACCTTCGGTTCCGTGCGATACACGGTTCCCGCCCACGCAGCCCCGGCGACGAGGACGCCTGCGGCCGCCAGCAGCCGGACATGGTTCATCTGAGTTCGCATAGTTACTTCTCGCCGCGTCCCAAAGAGTGAACCGCCGCTGGGGCTCACCTCGCCTTCGTCTCTACAAAGAACCTACGCGCTTTTCATGAAGAAAGCGTGAAGGTTACGGCCTCCGGACCCTGCCGCGGGGATTCGGGTTGCCTCTCGGGCACAACTCCACAATCTCGCAATCTAGACGGTGAAAAGAATCGGGCCGCCGGCTCATCTATGTAGGTGAAGGCGCACCAACGCCCACCACCCGACCGGGTGAGCAATAAGAGCCGCGGCTGCTACCGCGGACCCCGAGCTGCAGCAGAACCGGATCGATCGCCTGAAAGGGCCGGCCGGCTGCTTCGCCCTGCTCCCACTTTGCACCGTCGCTCCAGGAGGGGTTATGTCCGGTCGACTTCGTGACGACAGCAGTCGTCTGTGCGCGTCTCCCGCCCGGTTGTGCCGCCGCGGCCCCGGGGTCTCCCTGCTCGCCTTAGCCGCCGCCGCAGCCATGACTGCCACGCCGGCAGCGGCCCGGCGAGAGATGCCGGCGGTGAAAGGGATCTACTACGGCAGCTTCAGCAACTCGGACGGTCGCTTCATGCCCGCCGAGATCCGGTTGACCTGGCAGAACGGAAAACGGGTGGCCGGCTGGCTGGTGCTGAACGCGGCCATTCCGGAGATCCCGATTGACGGCACCGTCTCGCCTTCCGGGGACCTGAGGCTCTCGGGGCGGAAGCGCACCCATAACACCACCTGGCGGGTGCGCCTGGCGGTCCAGTGTGTAGAGGGTCCCGGCGATCGCACGATGATCATCCGCGGCGGATACCGGCTCTCGGGCCGGACCTCGGAGCGCGGTGAGTGCGAGGTGCTAGGCCTGCGGGACTACTGAGGGCTAGGGCTTCCTCGCGTGATCCTGGCGGGTCCGGCGTGCTGTCCGGCGCTAGGCGTTCGCGGATCAAGTGTACCGGCAGGAGGTATCCTTTACGCTGCTGAACGGTAGCGGCGGTCGGCTCGAGGGAGGCGTTGGCTAACCGTCCGCGGGAGGAGACCATCTGTGGGGGACGGATAAGCGGCGCATGAGCCTACCTGCCGAATTGATGCCCTTGCTCCACAAGCAAGACTTCTGGCGGCGCTTCTTCTGGGACCTGGAAGACGACCGGGAGTACCCGGAGTTGGAGGAGTGCCAGATCGTTCTTCCAGTAGACGGTGGGGCGGCGCTGGTCCTGGAGCTAGACGAGGACCTCTCTTACTTCTCGTTGAACCTGCGGCATCCGTCACTGGCGGAGCCGGTGGAGATCGCATGGGATGACCAGGCGCACTGGCATCCGCACGTGCTGCGGTGGGAGGAGCTGGACCTCCTCGGCCGGTGCGCGGCGCTTTCGGATCCGGACCTGCCGCACCCGGGAGTGGTAGTCGTCCTGCTCCATCGGTTCACGCCGCTGTGTCCCGGCGACGATGCGGTGGTGGCTCACGCACTGCTGGAAGGTGCCTACCGCTCGCTGGGGGTCTTCCGTGGTAAGGCCCTGGAAGAACAGTTGCAGCGGTACGACTACCGGGACGCCGGCTTTAACTGGCGCAACGAGCCGGAGCACGGCTGGGTGCTGGAGCACGACGAGTCGGCGCCGAACGCCGGCGAGACACCGTTATACACCCTCCGCAGGCCGGGCAACGCGGGTTTCCCGTACATGGCATGGGCCGGCTTGATGAACCAGGCACGGGCAGCTTATGCCGGCGTCGTGGATCCGGTCTGGCTGGCGCATGACGGAGGCCGGGCCGGGGCGCTGGCGCGGGAGATGGCCTCCAGCGGAAAGCTGGCGCGGCTCCCGGAGCTCGCCGAAGCGCTGGAGCAGGCCGGATGCACCCACGGAGCGCTCTTGCGTGGCCTGCAGGCAGGCGCAGTGCCGGCAACCGCATTCTGGCTGCTGGAGCTACTCCTGGACGAGCCACCGGGAGGACTGCTCCGGAAGCACTGCGGCCGGAAGTCTCGCCCGAAGCGGATCATCCACCGGTTCCAGATCACCTACCCGGGTTTCCCGGTCCGGCCGCGGGAACTGCCGGACCGCTCACGGTTGGAGATGACCGCGGAGTTGGATCGTCAGTTCCGGCAGCGGCTCTCCGGGCGCGCCGAGATGAGCGTGATGTGCAGTACCTATACGCCGGACGGAAAGACGCTCCTGGAGGAGAGTAGCATCATCGAGTGCCGTGCGGCGGACGATGAGGCCGAGGCGATCCGGATCATTCGGGAGGTCCTGCGACAACATGGCGCCCCCGAGGGGACGCAGCTCCGGCAGCTAAGCCGCCAGGAACGGGAGATCCCGCTGGCTGACGATACGGAGGGGTAACGATCCACATGGCGCCGGAGCATCTCAATTACTTCCGAGACCTCCTGGAGGGGCGGGCCGAGGAGTCGTGGAACGCGTGGTTTCGCCGGCATGAGGCAGACCTGGCACAGGAGCTCCCGCGAGCCGAATTCCTGCGGTTGAAGTTCAACAAGCTGGACGAGGCCGAACGGCGGCTGGGGGCGGCCGGAGTGCCCTTCACCCCGGATCCCGTCGCGGCCCGGCGGGAGCGCTACTACGCCCTGCTGCATCACTCCGTGCTGGACGAGCGGGGCCGGCCCCGGGAGGCGTTTCGCCGCAAGGCCTACGGCGGGGCGTTCGGCCAGCTTCTGGATGGGGAGGTCGAAGCGGCGCAGGCTACCCTGGCGAAGTACGTCCGGCGCATCCGCCGGCTTTCAGTCGAGAAGCGAGCCGAGGAGCTGGAAGACCTCTGCTTCGACGGCGAAATGGAGCTGACGCTTGGAAGGCCGGAGATCGGCCGCGTGCTGCTGGAAGCGGTCGCCTCCGTACCCCGTGAGAACGACCAGGTGGACCCGGCCACCGACCGCGCGCGGGAACTGCTGGCCGGGTTATGAACCGGTAGGCCGCCTACCGGATGGTGTCGGGAGGGTTCAAGCCGGGCGGCGGCCCCGACGCCGGCGCACGCGGTGCGATCGGGACCGGCTCCGGCCGGTCTACTACAAAGGCGCCGAGGCACGGGTCGGCGAGGTTATACTCCGCACACCGCCACCCGTACCGAAGGGCATCCACGTCCCGGGCCAGCCGGCACGGGACGCTCGCGAGGATCGAGCGATACTCACTCGCCGGTACCGTAAGGTCCAACAGCTTGAGCACCCGGACGAGCCCCTTCAGGCCGTCCGCCGGCGGGCGGGTGAGATGGATGTCGATGCGGTCCGGACCGGAAAGCGGCGGCGGGTCCTGCAGATCGCAGCCGCTGGCCAGCCACACGGCGAAGTCATCCGCCAGGGGGTAGGCGTCCTCCGGGCCCATGCTGCCGGCGTCCACCCGCCCGATGCGCGCGGTCGAGAGGTCGAGCAGGATCTCGCGGCCCCCGCTGTCGTTGCCGATGGTCACACACCGCGGGCAATAGGTCTTCACCTGGTGGGCTTCGTTGAGCTCTTGGAAGCTGGCGCGGCCATAGAGCACCACCAGCTCTCCCACGGGTAGGTCGTCCGCCTGGGTCTCCAGGAACCCGCGGTACGGCTCCGGGAGCGGCTGCCCGAGCCAATGCTCGACCTCCGCCAAAGAGTTGTTCAAATCGAGTTTCCTCCGCCATCATTATTCATCCGCATTCATCTGCGGCTAAGGCCCGGCGACTCGCAGGACGGCTGGCTCCACGACCTCGGCGGCCGATTACGGTTCTGTCCAGGCACCCTCCCGGCATGCCGGCCCGCGGCAGAGCCATCCGCGACGGATCGGAGGAACGCACGCAAGTAATATGCTCGACTTTGCGGCCATCAAACAGCTACTGCAACAGCAGGCGAAGGCGTACCAGCTGCTCCTGTGGCTCGGGGACCAGGCAACGGAGACGCCACAGCTACTGGGACGTGAGGCAGTGCGCCAGTTGCGAGAACCGGATAGCGCGCTCGCGTGGCTGCGCAACCGGCAGACCGAGCTGCCGGCCGACCTGCTGCCCCAGCCGGTGGAGCCGGAGTTCGCGGCACTGCTGGCGTCGTTTCTCTCGACCTCGTTTCAGATACAGCACCTGGAGTTCGAGGGCCGGCTGGTCGAAGCGCGCCTCACGCGCGGCGCGGCGCCGGATGCCCAGGGACACGTGGGGCTGACACAATGCCTGGTGCTGGCGGTGCGTCACCTGGCCGCTTCCCAGAACCTGCCGATCAGCGGGAAAGAAGCCGGGTTGCTGGTGAACCGCAAGAGCCTACGGCAGGACGCCGTGCTCTGGGCCTACCTCTGGGAACTGGAGCGCCGTGCCTGCAACAAGGGCAAGGGCTCCGTGGTCCACCGGATCTGGTCCTGCATTCCGAAGGAAACCCGGAAGTCGCTGACCGCGGAGCGGGTCTGGGCGGCACGAGAGGCGCTCCTCACCGCGGTCCGTGAGCTTTACACGCCTGAATCGGGGAACAACGAGCCGGGGTCTGGGGGTCACAGAGGCGAGAGGCGAGGGAACAAGCTTCCGAAAGAGGAGCCGCAGTGATCGCCCGATACCTTAGCAGCCTACCCCAGGGCTTTTCGTGGAGCCGAATCTCGCGTCTGCTTTGCGGATTGAGCTTCGCGATGGCCATCCTGGTGCAGCCGATGACCCTTTGCAGTGCAAGCGGAGCGGTTTCGGAGTGCGGGGCCGTACTCGCACTGGTCACGGCGCTCACGGCTCTTGGCCCCGGAACGGGAGAGGCCAGCCGCAAGGTGCTCCTGATTCTTGCCGTGGTAGCGTTAGTCCTCAACGCAATCCTGACCCATTAGCTGCGTCGGGTCGGTTCGTCTACCCTTATTCCGCCAACTGGATCCTATCCGGACCTGGAGGAGTTGCCGAAAACCGGAGGCCTGGATGCGCGCGCTAATCTGGCTTGTTTTGCTTACTTCGGTTCTCGGTGCGCGGGGCGCTTTTGCTTGCTCTTGCGCCCTCACGCCCACTCCGCAGCAAGCGCTCGCAGGTTCAGATGCAGTGTTCTCGGGGCGAGTAGTGGACGTATCGCACGAGGGCAAACGGTGGGTGAAGGTGGAGTTTCGGGTACGCCAGGGCTGGAAGGGGGTTTTCCAGGACACAGAAGTAGTGCGTACCGGGTTCGGCGGGGGCGATTGCGGCTTTCCATTCAAGGTGGGAAGGGATTACCTGGTGTATGGAGGCCGCTGTCGTGAGCATTCCGGCGTTCATGCGTCCGTCTGCGACCGAACCCAGGGATTGGGCTTTCGGAGCTCCGATCTCGCTACCCTCGGGAAACCTGTCTTTGTGGGCTCGCTTCAATCGCAGGAGCGCGTCGAATTGATGGCTCGACTGGGGGTCATGCTGACTGCCAGCCTCGGCCTCCTCGTGATCTTCCTTCTGCGGCGTCGCGGGCCGCGGCAGATTGCTAGCTAGTTGAGGCTCTCCGGCACCTTTCAGGCGATCCCAATGCCGCGTCCGGTTTCTCCTGCCGGTGACGGAATCGCTTGGCGTTGGGATTGATCTCCAGCGCGGCCTGCAGGTCGGCAACGGCGGCGGAGAGGTCGCCGAGCTGTACCCAACACTCGGTGCGCCACACGAGTGGCACCGGCATGCGTGGCAACTGCCGGGCTCGAGCTGGATCGCCCGCTCCAGTGCCTGGATCGCTCCGTCGAGCTGTCGCATCCGGAGCAGGTGCGAGTAGCGCCGGCGCCGTCCGGCAGGCAGGAACGCAACCTCCGGACAACCGTTTCGTTATACACCCGGGCGCTGAGCGCAGAGGGGGATTCCGGTAGGTACCGGGCAGGGAGGAAGCGATGCAGTTTCAGGTGATTGGGGACGTGATGCAGGCGGTGGTGGTGCACATGCAGGGCGGCGAGGAAGTGCGCGCGGAGGCGGGCGCCATGCTCTACATGACCCAGGGCGTGCAGATGGACACGCAGATGACCGGCGGCCTCTTCGGTGGGCTGAAGCGGATGCTCAGCGGGGAGAGCCTGTTCATCCCGTACTTCCGCTGTCACGCGCCGCAGGCCCAGGTGGCGTTTGCTGCGCCTACGCCCGGGAAGGTCCGGCAGATCGACCTGCATGGCGACTCGTGGCTCTGCCAGCGGGACTCGTTCCTGGTGGCCACCGGGGCGGTGGACATCAACATCGCCTTCACGAAGCGGCTGGGAGCGGGCTTCTTCGGCGGCGAGGGCTTCGTGCTGCAGCGTCTCAGCGGCGCCGGCACTGCGTTCATCCAGGGCGGCGGCAACTTCCTGGAGTTCGACCTCCAGCCGCATGATCACCTGCGCGTGGATACCGGCTGCATCGTCGGCTTCCAGGAGTCGGTACGGTACGACATCCAGTTCGTGGGTGGGTTCAAGAACACGCTGTTCGGCGGCGAAGGCGTGTTTCACGCCACGCTGCAAGGACCCGGCAAGGCGATCCTGCAGACGCTGCCGTTCTCCCGCCTCGCCAACCGGATTATGGGGCAGAGCACCGAAGGCAGCAGCAGCACCGGCGGGGTCGGGGGCACCATCGGCGACATCGGGCGGATCTTCGGTGGTGGGAACGACTGAGGACCATGTGGGCGTGTGGGCGTGTGGGCGGCGGCGCCTAGCGCCGCCTTCGCCTCCCTTACTCCCACTCCCCCATACTCCCACTTCCCCCGGTACCCCATCCGGCCAGATAGCGGTTTCACCGGCGTCCTGCCCGTGGTAACGTTCAAGAGGCCCCTTCTGCTCGCTTGGCAAGCGGTAGAGGCTCTCGACGCGGC
>JAJFMS010000708.1 GCA_020696885.1 Armatimonadota bacterium
TGGGATCGCCCTCTGCGAGCGCCTTCGTCAGGGAGGCGGCGGTGTGGCCGCACGCGGCGGGGCTCACGGTGAGCCGGGCGCGGGAGAACGGGCAGCCGTTGGGGTCCGGGTCCACCCCCAGCGTGAGCCCGGGGATGTCCGCCAGCAGCGCCAGGATGAGTTGGACTTTGCGGTCCTGCTCAGCGGTCCAGACTTGAATATCCTGGTCGCCACGCAGTTCCAGAGCCGCCATCGCGCCGATGATCGCCTCTTTGCCGGCCTTCATTCCGCGCCCGATGCCGCGGTTCTGGAGGTACACGGCGTCGATCAGGTCCCACCGCCCGGCCACGATCCCGGCTGTGGTGGAGCAGAGGTACTTGTGCGCGCTGGTCACCACCAGGTCGCAGCCGAGGGCGACCAGCTCCCGCAGGCGGAGGTCTTGTGCCGCCGCGTCTAGGATCACCGGGATGCCCAGCCTCTGGGCAGCCTCCACCACTACCGGCAGCGGTAGGCAGCCGTGCCGCACCGTGTGATGCGACTCCACGGCCACCACCGCGGCCACGTCTCCCTTCGCCAGTTCGTGCTCCAACTCGTCACGAGAGCAGGAGTTGACGGTGCCCACCTCCACGACCCGCGCGCCGGCCAGCCGGATCGCCTGGGTGATCGGCTGGCCGTAGTTGACGCAGTGCCCCTTCTGGATGAGCACGCGGTTCCGCATCCCCTCGGTATCCGGAAGCTGGAGGACCCGCGCCAGGCTGTCGCGGGTCATACACGCCGCCACGCTGAGCGTAATCCCTGCCGCAGTGCAGGCGGTGACGCAGCCGCTCTCGGCGCCGGTCGCCTCCGCGATCACGCGGGCCGCTGCCGCCTGCAGCTCGTCCAGCACGAAGAAGTGCCGGAGCGACTCCGCGGCCGCGGCAGCGATCTCCGGCAGCACGATCGCGCCTCCCAGGTGGGTCATCTTTCCGCACGCGTTGATGACGCGCCGGAGGGCATATTTCTGATGCAGGTCCATGATGCCTCCCACACGGCGATCCGCCGCTCCTGGCGCACGGTTCTTCCTCTCGCCGGTGCATCCCTGTTGGAAATGCAACACCCAGGAAACCGTCCTTCCCAGGCCCAACGGTGCGGTATGGAACCGATTACCGAGTGCGATATCCTGGTGCGCCAGGGAGAAGTCATCGACCCTTCGCAGAATCTGCGAGGTTGTCGCGACGTGGCCATCCGTGCCGGCAAGATCGTCGCAGTGGCGGAGACGCTGACCGGCGTCTCCGCACGGAATACGATCGACGCTCGGGGCCTGTACGTGGTGCCGGGGCTGATCGATCTGCACGTCCACGTCTACCGGGACCACATGCCGATCGGGCTGGACGCGGACAGCCTCTGCCCGGCGGGCGGGGTCACCACGATGCTCGACGCAGGCAGCGCCGGGCCGGAGAACTTCCGCGGGTTCCGGCGAGACATCGTGGATCGCGCGTCCACTCGCGTGCTGGCGCTGGTGAACCTCTGCCGCATCGGCCTACTCGGAGCCACCCAGGGAGAGCTGCTGGACCGCCGCTATGCGGACCCGGACGGCGTGGTGCGGACGCTGCGGGAGCATCCGGACGTGGCGGTCGGGGTGAAGATCCGCGCCGGGAAGCACATCATCGGCGAGGGCGAGCAGGCCTGGGCGAACTTCCGGGACGCGGTGCGGGCCGCGCGGGAGTCCGGCACCTGGTTGATGGTCCACATCGGCGAGTGTCCGATGCGGCTGCCGGAGATCGTGGCGCACCTGCAGCCGGGCGACTGCATCACTCACTGCTTCAAGGGCGGCAGCACGCAGGTGCTGGATGAATCCGGCCGGCTCTACCCGGAGATCCGCGCCGCCGCCGAGGCCGGAGTCGTCTTCGACGTCGGGCACGGTTACGGCAGCTTCCAGTGGGAGGTGGCGGAAGCGGCGCTGGAGCAGGGCTTCCCACCGTCCACTATCAGCACGGACCTCCACACGATGAACCTCCACGGGCCGGTCTACGACATGCCGACCACGATGTCGAAGCTCTTGATCTTGGGAATTCCGCTGGAGCAGGTGATTGCGATGTCCACGACCCGTCCGGCTGCGGTGTTGGGGAGGTCCGGCGACCTCGGCACGCTACGGGCGGGTAGCGTGGCGGACGTGGCGCTGCTGGAGAAGCGGGAGGGCCGGTTCTTGTTTACGGACAGCTACCGCCAGGAGCGGATCGGGCAGGAGCTTTTGGTGGCGGCGGCTACCATTCGCGGGGGTGAGCTCGTGCCGGGCGGGGGCGGGCTCAGGATGCGGCATCTGGCGCCGGAGGAGTGACGGCGTGTGGGGGATGGGAGTGTGGGAGCTCGCTGCCACACCCGCCCGGCCGTGAACGGACTCCCGTAAACGGGCCTATCCACTCACCAGGCTCCGCCAGGGCCGTTTGGTCGGATAGGCAGGTCGTTCACGGCCTGACGGGCGCTGGTCAGAAGGTCGTTACCGGTGCACGGTACCGGAGCGGCGGCTGAACTTGTCCCGATACATCCGCTGGTCCGCCACGGCCAGGAGGGAGCGCACGTCTTCTCCGTCTTCTGGGAAGCAGCCGGTTCCCACGCTCACCTCGACCGGCGTGGAGAGCCACTGGCGGGACCGCTCCGCCAGCTCGGCGCGCACGGCGGCGGAAAACTGGTCCGCGTCCCGGGGCGAGGAGCCGGACAGCACCACCACGAACTCGTCGCCAGCGTAACGGCAGGGGAGGTCGTGGTCGTGGCAGAGGCCGCGGAGGATCTCGCCGAACTCCTTCAGCACGGAGTCCCCACGCAGGTGACCGAGGGTGTCGTTGACCTGCTTGAACCCGTCCAAGTCGAACATTAGCACCGCAAAACGGTCCGCGGGGGCGAGCCCGTTCGCGCCGGTCCCGTTCGACCCAGTGGCGTCGCCGGCTGCAGCCGCCCCCTGAGCGCAGAGCGTCTCCACGTGATGGATCAGGCTCCGGCTGTTGGGCAGGCTGGTCAGCGGGTCGGTGAGCGACAGCTCCCGCGTCTGCTCGTAGCGCCGGGCGCTGAGCACGGCTGCGGCGGCATGCTCGGCGAGGATCTTGAGCACACCCAGGTGGTGATCGTTGAGCACGCTGTAACCGGTGGTGTAGAGCGTGAGCACCCCCACCGTGTTGCTGCCCTGCACCAGCGGCACGGCTGCGGCGGCTGACAGCTCCATCACCTCGTTCGGGTTGAAGCGGCGGCCGATGTCTAGTGAAGCCTGCGCGTTCACCTGGGCCTGCAGCGTCTCCGCCACCCAGCCGGACACACCTTCGCCGCGAGCGATCTGTAACGCCGCGAGCTTGTCTTCATACAACCCGCGCACGCCGGCCGCGGAGAGGTCACCGGTCTCCTCGGCGCAGAGGTAGACGATGGCCGTGTCTCCAGGCAGGAGGCGCAGGGCCCGGTCCAGCACCACCTTGACCACGTCCGCGACGGTCGTGGTCTCAGCGAGGCCCTGGGCCAGCTCACACGTGGCGGACATCTCGGCGGCAGACTGGCTGATCTGCGTGAACGCCCAGTTCGGCTGGCTGTCCGAAGTGGCGCCCGGCTCGCCCAGCGAGGTCTCGGGCGTGCGGGCTTCC
>JAJFMS010000709.1 GCA_020696885.1 Armatimonadota bacterium
AAACATAGTACATCGCAAGTAGAAGTAAGCGCTGACCACCCGTCCATCGGACGTATTGCTGTCATCTAGGCAGTAACTCGACGGATGCAATTAGAATCAACCAATAGGCCGATCGGCAGTAGGGATACGTGCAACTGCCGTTGGCAAACGAGCGCCTGATCAGTATACTGCATCTCAGACAAACGGCTCCTCATACAGCGAGATGCTCCCTTCTCCGGACGCCATTGAAGGGGACAACCACCGCTCGCAACCTCACCGAAGTGTGAAGCAAGACTGGGGAGTGAATCGGCCTTCGCACTCATCCACTGGAGGTACACCATGCAGAGCGGCCATGGTGCAATGAACGGGTTCCAACAGAAAAATGGAGCGATGACTCGCCCCACGGCTGAAGCTGGTATCCCCGACCCGACACGGCCGGAGGTAGTAGTTCAAGTCATCGTCCCTAATCCTCGGTTACGGCTGCGGATCGAGGAGTGCTTGCGAGCAGGTGGCATCCCCACCTTCAGCGATACCGTCCTCTCCGTTGATGTCACCTTCGGTGTGATTTCCACCGGGGTCAAGATCACGGCTCGGGAGTTCGGTGTGCTGGACGCAATGCTCGAGAATGATTTTGCCTATGAGATCGGGGAAAAGCTGGGAATTAGCACCAAGGCGGTAGAAAACCATCTCCAGCGGCTGATGGAGAAGATGGAAGTGCATTCTCGCCATCGTCTCGTGGCCGCAGCGGTTCGTTCTGGATTGCTGAATGTTATGCACGATCCGGATCACCCTGAACGATCCAGCGATTGACTGTGTTGTGGGCCTGGGTCGTCGATCCGATTTGTCTATTATCGCCGAGCGGAGTGTGAGCAATAGATGTTGATTCCCTTGTTTGCCCGGTTTCAACGGCTATTACTCGCGCAAATCGCGTTTTACCAGTCGGAAAAAGAGATAATTGGCCCGCACCAGGGCCAACTGTTCACCGAGAGACTTCAATGTCGGGTGACGCGCTAGGTATGTTACGAATCCGTCCCATGTATCGGATGTTATCTCGTTAAACACATCGATTTCGAAACCGGAATCGTTGCAGACTCCGGCGTACTGATCTCGATCCCAATTCAGGTTCGCGTCTGGCACTGACCAACCGCCGGGCCACGCGTTCGTGGAGAAGAGTACGTCCGTAAAGATCAAGCAGCCGCCGGGCCGCAGCACGCGATGGGCCGACTGCAAAAATCCAGAGCGCGACGGGAAATGCAGGGCGGCCTCCACCGCAATAACACGGTCTACTGTGCCATCCCGAAGCGGGAGCCGCGCGGCATCTCCGACGCAGTAGTGAGCTTTGGGATGCCGGCGTCGTGCATAGCTCAGCTGGGCCTGGGATACGTTGACGGCCAGCAGTTGCGCACCCGGATAGTGCGCCGCAATTCGAGTGGTTCCCCCGCCCAGACCGCACCCCACTTCGAGGACGCGAGTAACCCCCAGCCGGGCCGGATGCGTCTCCCGGCAGTGGCGATCCACCAGAGCAGTGCAGGCATGTGTGAGGGACGTGGCTCGGCCACTCCAGTCTCCAACGTTGTAGAGGTCACTGTCTTCGTAGAGGGCGCGGACGGATGGGTCGAGGATCATCCGGTCGTAGTGCGTCACGTATTCGGACATAGATTGATTGGTCATGGGTCTAGCTACCGCTCCCGGCTGGCAATTACACGGGAGAGCATGGCTCCGGTATCCGGGCACCGATACTCCAGCACTCCATCATTCCGCCCTCCTTAGTGGTTTCTGCTCCGATCAGTAGGAACTGTGCCGTCAGTCATGATGAACTCTTATTCGTAGCTCACGAGGGCCTCGCTGCACGAACGGTGCGGTCCGCCAGGAGCGCGGCGCCTCGACCGCGCCGGCATCCGGGATCCTCCGGAGCAGCCGTTCCAGTGCGATCGCCCCCTGCAACTGCGCCAGGCGAGCCCCCAGGCAGCGGAACGGTCCCCAGCCGAAGCCGAGCTGGCGATGGGCATCCCGGCGCGGGTCCAGTTGATCGGGGTCCGGGAAGACGGCGGGATCGCGGTTCGCCGCGCCGACACCCACCAGGATGGTCTCTCCCCGCTGGATGTACTTGGCGCCGATCTCCACGGGCTGACCTGCCGTGAGCAGCAGGTACTGCAGGGGGCTGTCGTAGCGGATCAGCTCGGGGATGGCAGCGGGGATCTCTTCGGGATACGCTCGCAAGCGCCGCCACACGGCGGGCCATGCAACCAGCGCGAGGAGTGAGTTTCCGATGAAGTTCATCATATTCTGGTGACCCGCGTAGAGGATCACGAGGAGCAGCCGGAGCAGCAGTTCCTCGTTCCACGCCTCCACCGTGCCGGAGTCCGAGACGGATATCATCCGGCTCAGCACGCCGGCGTCCGGAGAGCGGCGCTTCTCTTCCACGATCCGTCGCAGGCCGTCCAGGAATTCGGCCCCGCCGCCGCTGGCCGGAGCCCCGGCCGCCAGGCCGATGTACGCGCCGTCCAGGCGGGCCGCCAGATTGCCGAGGGCTTCCAATCCTGCCGGAGGGAAGCCGAGAATCCGGCCGATGCTTCCGAACGTATACGGGTGCGCGAACTCCGCCATCAGGGGTACCGGTCTACCGCTTGCCGGCCAGTAGAGCAGACCGTCCGCCAGTGCGACGAGTTCCGGGCGCAGACCGGAGAGCCGGGATGCGGCGAAGCCCTCCAGCAGCGCCGACCGAAAGGGCGCCGGCGGTACCGGCGCCAGTTGCCGCAGGCAGCGGAGCAGCCCGGCTGGGGCCGTGGCCTCCACTGCGGCGCTCTCGTCGCCCCAGTGGAGGCAGTCTCGGTGCTGCAACAGCGAAACCGCGTCGGCGTGGCGGGTCACCAGCCACAGACCCTGACGGGTCCGGTGTACCGCCGCCTCCTCGCGAAGACGCCGGTACACCGGGTAGGGATCCCGGATCATCGCCTCGTCCAACAGATCCACGGGGGGCAGCGGAGTGCCAACCGGGATGGACGGAGCGTCCGAATTGATCTGGAGCGTCACGTGCTATCTCCCCGAAGCAGCCCTGTCAATAACCGAAGAGCGCGATCCACGCAGTCTGAGTTTTGCTCGGATAGTACGTCCGGAAGGTCCCACCCTGAAAGAGCTTGCGCCACCACGCGATGTAGGCCTGACCGCGCACGCGGCCGAAGCCGACGCGTTTCGCCCCAATAACCGGCACGTTGGCGGCCCGAACGGGCACCCGCAAGTCGGTGGCTAGCTGGCGCGCCATGCCGCTGCGACCGCCGTAGCAGGACATGGAAAGGTCGATCCCCTTGCCGCGGAAATTCCCGGCGCCGCCGAGGCCGTTGACGATCTCGGTGCCTGTCTTTCGCGCCCCGATAGGCGGCGGCTTCTGGTCGACGAAGCGGATGGACGGGGTACTCTTCCGCCCGTGGCCCCCGATGCCTAGCACCTCGTCGGCCCCCAGCCCCCCGTTCGCGCCGCCAAGGTTGTTGTAACCATAGCGCCTCCCGTTGGGAACTCCGCGGAAGGTGGCATACCGCCGGCCGTTTTTTGTCTGCCCCACGAAGGCGTCGGGCTGCTTGAGGCGGAGCGCGGTGGAGCG
>JAJFMS010000710.1 GCA_020696885.1 Armatimonadota bacterium
GCGCCTGCCGAGCGGGAGATCATCACCCAGGACCTTGACCGCGCTGTCGAGGAGGCGGTGAGCCAGTTCGTCCACGTGCTGCATACGCTGGAGCGAGCGGCGGGCGACGCGGCACGCCAGGCCACCGCGGAACTGCAAGGCGCTTTCGACCGGGAACTGCGCATTGCCCAGGTGCTGCAGCGCCCGCTGCTGTTGAAAGTAGCCGAGGACGCGGTGGCAGGTCTCGCCCTGGCCACGTTCTACGAGCCGGCGCGCTCGGAAGCCGAGGTGGGAGGAGACTTCTTCGATGTTGTGCCGCTGGCCGGCGGCCGGGTGGCGCTGGTGGTGGGGGACACCTGCGGCAAGGGACTGGAAGCGGCGGTCCACAACACCCATGTGAAGGACGTGCTCCGCGCCTTCCTACGGGAGAGTTACTGGCACCCCGGCTCCATCCTGTCGCGGCTGAACCAGGTGGTGTGCGATACCCTGGAGAGCGGGCCCGACGAAGAGAGCTATCGGTTCGTAGTGCTGGCGCTGCTGATTCTGGACCCGGCATCCGGCGACGCGCACTACAGCTCGGCGGGTGCGGAGCCGCTCTTGATCCTGCGCGCGAGTGGAGCGCCGGAGGTGGTGGAGTGCCCCGCCCTCCCGCTAGGCATCGATCGGGAAGAGATCTATGCGGACACACCACTCCACCTGATGGCGGGCGACACGGCCGTGCTGCTGACCGACGGCATCACCGAAGCGCGGCGCGGGCCGGCGTTGCTCGGCCACGAGGGGATGGTGGAACTGGTGTGCCGCTCCTTGAGCGCAGCGACGCTGCAGGAAGCCGGAGCGGGCATCCTCTCAGGCGCCCGCGCATTTGCCGGCGGCGGCCTGAGCGACGACGCCTGCCTGATCCTCGCGCGCCGGTGCCCTTGACGCCACGGATCCCGGCCGTCCAACCCCAGGGTTAGAGTACGACCGATGACGGTATCATCAGAGCGCAGGTCTAGCTGACCCAGTAACGCATTGACGAATCGCGGCCACGAGCCCGCCTCGCTTCTGCCCTACCGGCAGGAAGGCGGGCTCGTGGCCGTTTCTGCGGAGCGCCTGCCACACACCCAGGCGGTCTTCGTCGCTGTGTTTCCGGGCGGCCTGGCGAACAGCATTAAGGAGTTACCATGTTTTGCATATCCAACCGGGAGACCGGGGCACTACTGCGCGAGGTGGATGCCGCGTCCCTCTCCGGCGCCCTGTTAGCCGGCGCCCGCCTGGCTGGAGCCGACCTCCCATTCGCGGTGCTGTTTGGCGCGGATCTCCGCAACGCGGATCTGCAAGAAGCGTCACTCCTCGACGCGGACCTCGTGGATGCCAATCTGCAGGGCTGTAACCTGCGGGGCGCCAATCTGCGAGGCGCAAACCTCCGGAGCGCCGACCTGACGGGCGCGGAGCTGACGGACGCCGACTTGCGGGATGCGAACCTCACCAGCACCCGGCTGCAGGGAGCCCGGCTGGAGGGCGCCGCATTTACCGGGTTGGTCCTGTTCGATGCCACGTTCGACCAGACCACCCGCTGGCCGCGAGGTCTGGATCCAATCCGCTACGGCGCCAGGCCGGTCCCGGCGCGAAGCGAGAGCGTGGCCAACCCCGAGGAGCGCTGGGAGAACGAGGGGGGCCGCGCGGCCGCTGGGGCCACGCTACTTCTCCGGCGGCCACAGAAGTGATCGAGGGTTTGTGTCGTGGTTACGGGTAGACTAACAGTAGGGATTACTACTACCGGTCTGGCCGTTAGAATAGACCCGGGTGGACAATTCGAATGTGCGAGGAGAAGCGGGTTCGCTCCTCGCTCCAGAGCCGTGGACGAATGACGCTGCCAGACCCCTGGGGCCGGGCAGCCTTCAAAGAAAGGTCACTAAAATGACACGCCGAACCCCTGTTCAGAGTGTGGCTCGAACGCGCAATTCGACGGATGAGTCACGCGAGCTGTTCCTGAAGCAGCTCCTCGTATTCCTCGCCCTCGCGCTGTTGATGCTTTCCTCGATCCCGGTCCATTTAACCGCGGCGATCGGTGGACTGCTCGGACGATAGAAGCGAATTCTTCGGCTGTCCTCATTCGGAGCGTTCTGCGTTGAATCAACTTGTCGGGTTAGAAATCGGTTGCTTTGGGTATACCATGCTCGACAACAGATAACGCATTAACGCAGCTCAAGTTTTGCAGCCCGCGCCGCTAGTGCCTTACCGGTACTGCGGCGCGGGCTTTTTGTTTTCACCTGTTCCGGGGGTTTTCCAGGCGTCATTCCCTGCACGCTCCCGTGGCTAATCTACGACCGACTGATAGGGAGAATTGATATGCCGGTAATCTACCGAGAAGATGGTTCCGCAGCGTGGGGTACAATCGTTGTAGGGCTCGTGGCGGTGGTGCTGGTGCTCGGCGTGGGGTTCTTTGCCTACGCGCAGTCCCGCCCCGCCACCGTGGTGGAGCGCGGCTCCACCACCATCGTCCAGCCCGCGGCGCCGCAGGCGCAGTCACCGCAGATGATCCCCGTGCCGGTGCCGGGTCCCGCTGGCCCGGCGGGTGCGGCCGGCGCTTCGGGCGCGGCGGGTCGTGCGGGAGCGCCCGGTGCCCCGGGCGCGGCGGGTAGCCCCGGCGAGATGGGCAACAGCGGCCCGCAGGGCCCGGAAGGGGCGCCCGCTCCTGTAGAGCCCGCGCCCTCGGAGACTGCTCCCCGCTAACTACAACCGCACCTGGGAGTCCGCGGACCACGATGATGGTCACGAGACGATTGCCGCGGAGTCCCGGAGCCATCCGGGCCCGGCTTCACGGTGGTAGTCGCCGCCTCCGGTAGGCGCTGCCCGGATGCTCCGGGACTCCGGGCAACCGCGCGATTATGGGTGCCGTTCCATAGATGACGACGGGGTGCCGGCATATGCCGGCACCCCGTCGCACGTTCACGGTCAATCCGAAGACTGAAGCGCTCCCCGTTATCGCCCCTTCGCAGAGATGCAGAAGAGGTGCTTCTCGCTCCGGACCAGCAGCGAGTTGTTGGCGGGGGCCAGCGAGGCGACGATGCGCTCGCCCATCGGGTTCTCGCTCAGCAGCTCGAACTTGCCGTCCACCTTCCCAGCGAAGACCGTGCCGTCTTCACGCGCGGCGTAGAGGATACCGCCGGCGATGACGGGGGAGGCGTAGAAGCTGGCGCTGCTCCGCGGGAACGCGTCTTCCCACACCGTTTTGCCGGTAGCGGGATCAATGCAAACCACGCCGCCGCGGTGCCGGAGCAGGTACACCCGCCCCTGGTATTCCACCGGCGTGCAGCAGAAGACGCCTACGTCGTCGCGCTGCCAGGCGCGATGGGTGGCCGTAACGTCGCCGGAGCCGTCCAGGCGGATTCCGTGGAGGCGCGCCTGACCGGGGCGGTCGTCGCGCCCTACCGGAACGATGGCCAGGCCCCCCTGCAGCACCGGGGTAGCGATGGCAGGCCAGTTCTTGGTGCCCGCCGGGTTGAAGCCGGCGCACTCCCACAGCACCGATCCGTCGGCCACGGAATGGGCGGTGAGGCGGTCGGAGCCCCAGAGCAGCAGCGCCGGGCGGCCCTTGTACTGGAAGAGCACC